>JAACZQ010000018.1 GCA_009996675.1 Chitinophagaceae bacterium | reverse complement strand
CTGTTTTACCCTTTAAAGCACCACCTACGGCTGCATCCATGGCCCTTTCTGCAAATGGCCGGGTGATCTCATTCAATGCTTCTATTTTGGTATGAATGAGGTTCTTATCCTCCATCGTGAGGGCCAGTTGAAGGGCCTGCATGGCATTGGCGGTGGCCAGCATTTCATCGGGCTTGATCAGTCCGGGGTTCTTGGCAATGAACTTCTCTGTTACTTCCAGCATCTGCTCCCCTTCTGTACGGGCTTCAACCAGGGCACGGGTAAGCATATCGTCCTTGGCATGGGTAATACTGTCCATCAGCATCTGCTCCACTTCGGCATCAGATAATCCATATTGTGGTTTCACTTCAATACTTTGTTCCACACCACTTCGTAACTCACTGGCTTTCACTACTAATATACCATCTGCGTTAATTAAAAAACTCACTTCAACTTTAGGTAAACCGGCAGGCATGCCCGGGATACCGGTGAGGTTGAATTCAGCCAGTTTCCGGTTATCTTTTACCAGATCACGTTCCCCCTGGAAGACCGATATACGCATACCGCTCTGTCCGTCTTTCTGGGTAGTATACTGTCGACCTACCCGGGTTGGTATCTTGGAATTGCGGGGGATCAGCACATCCATCAATCCGCCCATGGTTTCAATACCCAGACTCAGGGGGGTGATGTCCAGCAGCAGGAAATCGGCATTGTTACCGGCCAGGATATCGGCCTGAACAGCGGCTCCCAGGGCTACCACTTCATCGGGGTTCACCGAATCATTCACGGGCTTACCGAAGAAAGCACTTACGGCATTTTTCACCAGGGGCACGCGGGTACTCCCTCCTACCATCACTACCGTATCAATGGCACTGGTATTCAGACCAGCATCAGCCAAAGCCTGTTTACAGCTTTCCAGGGTCCGGTCGATCAGGGGCTGGATCAGGGTTTCAAACTGTTTTTTGGTGAGGCTCAGGGGATCGCCATTCAACTCGGATTGATAGGTTTCCTCCCGGCTCAGTATTTTTTTGGCTTCCTCGGCACGGAGGCGGAGCGATTGGTTAAGCTCTTTATTAGCCGCCAGTTCTTCGGGACTGATACCTGCCGTTTCCATCCAGTACCGGAGGATGGCACGGTCAAAATCATCGCCACCCAGGTAGGTATCGCCATGGGTGCTCAGCACTTCAAAAATGCCGTTGGCGATGCGCAGGATAGATATATCAAATGTACCACCACCCAGGTCGTATACGGCAATGGTCTTTTCTTCCGTGGGGTTAATGCCCAGTCCGTAAGCCAGACTGGCTGCCGTAGGCTCATTGATGATGCGTAATACATCCAGTCCCGCCAGTTTACCCGCATCCCGGGTGGCTTGTCGCTGCGCGTCATTAAAATAAGCCGGAACGGTAATCACAGCCTTGCTAACCGGGGTTTTGAGGATATGCTCGGCCCTTTGTTTGAGCTCTTTTAGGATGAAGGATGACAGTTCAATGGGGGAATAAAAACGGTCCCCCACCTGTACTTTCACCAGGCTGTCGGTCTCTTCATCGATGACTTTATACGTAAAGAACCCGGCATGGTCTTCCACATCCTTGTAGCTTTTACCCATCAGCCTTTTGGCGCTGAAAATGGTATTGGCAGGGTCTTTTTCCAGCCACTGACGGGCTGTTTCCCCCACTTCGGCATTGCCAAATGCGTCGAAATGTACAATACTGGGCACCAGGCTGCTGGAATCATGTTCCTTCAGCGCAATGGGTTGCCGGTTTTCGGGATGTATAATGGCTACCAGGCTATTGGTAGTACCGAGATCGATACCTACGATCATTTCTGCCTGTTGTAAACTGCCGGTTGCGATATTGATGCCAATTTTTGCCATACTGCTATAATAAATAGATCAGCCGCAAAAATACAGGTTTCGGCAAGGGGGGCGATTTCGTTTTTGGGAAGAAGCTATTCTACGGTCACTACATCGGTGCCGCTGGCCCAGTCGTGCAGGGGTTTACCCAGGAAAGGAATGAAGAAAAGGTCAATAATGGTCAACCTGGCCGCACTGCGCACCAGCACCCGCCAAAGCGAAACCCTGCTATCACCCGGACCCACCACTTTGGTATAGGTAAACCATTTGGCCAGGCTGCGTTGGAAAATGGATTCCATCAGGGTATAATACACAAAAAGCCCCCCGAAAAAGAACCAGCTAAACTGGTATGGCTGATATCCCCAATACAGTACATAGAAATTATACCATTTGTAGCAGGCATAAGCAATCAGAAATACGATAAGCGTATCAATCAAAAAATTCAGGATACGGGTTCCTTCACCGGCTCTTTGCATGAGGCAAAGATATGAGGAATGGTTTATGGTTTTTGGTTTGGGGTTTGAAGTTGGAAGTTGGAGGTTGGAGGTTGGAGGTTGGAGGTTAAAGCCTCCTTCACTCACGATTCACGACTGACTACTCACTACTGACTACTCACTACATGACTCCTCACTGCCGACTACTCATTATCTTTGCCGCAAATAACAGAGTTTATGACGCTTATTGAAGAATTGCGCTGGAGAGGTATGATCCAGGATATTATGCCGGGGACAGAAGAGTTACTGCAGAAAGAAATGGTTTCCGGTTATATTGGTTTTGATCCTACTTCCGACAGCCTGCATATCGGCAGCCTGGTGCCCATATTATTACTGGTGCACTTACAGAAAGCCGGTCATAAACCCATGGCCCTGGTTGGCGGCGCCACCGGTATGGTGGGTGACCCTACGGGCAAAAGCGAAGAAAGAAACCTGTTAAGCGAAGAAACCCTGCTCTTCAACCAGGCCGGTGTGAAAAAACAACTGGAGAAATTCCTCGACTTCAACCCAGCATTACCCAATGCGGCGGAAATGCTCAATAACTACGACTGGTTTAAAGAGATCAGCTTCCTGCAATTCATCCGAGATGCCGGTAAACATATTACCGTGAACTACATGATGGCCAAGGACAGCGTGAAAAAGCGACTGGAAGGAGAAACCGGTATGAGTTTTACCGAGTTTACCTACCAGCTGATCCAGGGCTATGATTTTTACTGGCTCTACCAAAATAAAAATTGCAAACTGCAAATGGGCGGAAGCGACCAGTGGGGCAATATCACCACCGGTACCGAACTCATCCGCAGAAAAGCCGGTGGCGAAGCTTTCGCTTTTACCTGCCCCCTGATTAAAAAATCAGATGGCGGTAAATTTGGCAAGACCGAAAAAGGCAATGTATGGCTGGATCCTAAAAAAACTTCCCCTTACCAGTTCTACCAGTTTTGGCTTAATGCCAGCGATGATGATGCCAAAACCTGGATCAAAATATTCACCCTCTTACCCGTTGCGGAAATTGAAGCCCTGATTCAAACGCACGACGAAGCACCCCATCAGCGTGCTCTGCAGAAAAAACTGGCTGAGGAACTGACCAGTTTTGTACACAGCCGTTCAGATTATGATTTTGCCGTTAAAGCCTCCGAAATCCTGTTTGGCAATGCCACCACAGAATTATTGCAAAGCCTGAATGAAGAGCAATTACTGCAAGTGATGGAAGGAGTACCCACGGTGAATATTACCCGCGAACAAATAGCCGCCGGTTACGACCTGGTTAGCCTGCTCGCCGATACTGCCATTTTCCCCAGCAAAGGCGAAGCCCGTAAAATGTGGCAGGCCGGCGGCATCAGTCTCAATAAACAAAAAATCAGTCCCGATAAAACCAGTTTCCACTCAGAAGACCTCCTGCAAAACAAATACCTCTTATTGCAAAAAGGCAAGAAGAATTACTATCTGGTTAAAGTGATGGATTAGTTTTTGGTTTTTAGTTTTTGGTTTGGGGTTTGGGGTTTTGTTAGAAGTTGGAAGTTAAAGTCTCTTCACTTCCTACTCACTACTCACTACTGACTACTCACTTATGCCCCAGGAATTTCCGCAACACCAACAGGTCGGCGGGCAGGTTATCGGTCATGGTGGAATGTCCGGCATCGGGTATTTCGGCAAACTGTGCACCGGGGGTGAGACTGGCATAATACCGTACCGTTGCAGGCCGGGCTGCATCGTAGGTTCCTGCGGTGAAAAGTACCGGAACTTTAAATTTCCCCAGGTCTTTCAGCCGGTCATAATTTTTCAGGGTGCCCGTTGCGGCAAATTCTTCGATCCCCCACATATAGCGATACACAGAAAGGGATTGTTTTTGGAGGCTGGTATCTACATAGGGCGACAAAGGTTTGGCCCGGTTATAAAAACTGCCGTAATACAGATCCAGTGCCCGCACTACCCGGAGTGAATCCTGTTGTTTTTTATCACGGATGCCCAATAATACCTGGCGGGTGGTATCGGGTAATTGCATCATCAGCGTATCGGCGTCCAGCTCCCAGCTGCGCGCGCGCATACAGGGACTGGCCAGCACCACTCGCTCAATATTTTCCGGATGCTGCAGGTAAAAATCCGTAGCCAGCATGGTGCCAAAGGAATGACCATATAAAATGTATTTGCCCACACCCAGGTGTTTTAATAAGGCAGATAGCTGCGCCATATGGTTCTCCATGGTCATATAACTCGTATCAGTCAGGGGTGTAGAGCGTCCGCAACCCAGCTGATCAAATACAATCACGGGGCGGTCTTTACTGAGTGAATCCACCAATGGCGTTAAATAATAACTGGTAAACCCCGGTCCGCCATGTAACATCACAATGGGCAACTGATCGCCCTGTCCGGCCACCCGGTACCAGATCCGTCCGCCCGGTACTTCCAGGTAATTTTCGCCGGGTTTTAACGATTGCTTCGGCTGGTTGGAACAGGAAAAAAGCAACACCAGGGAAAAAGCGAACAAGGCAGGCAGTTTCATGGTTTGGGGTTTTTGGTTTTTGGTTTGGGGTTGGAAGTTATAGTCCCTTTTCACTTTTGACTGATTACCTTCCACATGGCTTCCGCCACCAATCGGTTTCCTGCTTCGTTGAGGTGAACGCGGTCGGTGGTGAGGATGCCGGATTCTTTATTATTGGGATTGTTTTGTTTGCTATAGTCCAGGAATTGCTGGCGCAGGTCCACCAGGGGCAGGTGTTGTTCGGCGGCAAAGCCACGGATCCACTTGCTGTACTGGTTCAGATCGCCATCCTGGGGATTGGATGCATCGTGTTTCTCACCAATCACCGCCGGCGTGCAGAGTACCACTTTAGCACCGGATGCCTGGATTTTCCGGACCAGGGCGGTATAAAACCGGCCGAATTTGTCGTAGTCTGTGCCCGTACCCAGCAGGGTTTTATGCCATACATCGTTCACACCGATGTAAATCACCACCAGATCGGGCTTTTGGCTGAACAGGTCCTCTTCCAGCCGCAGGTATAGGTCGTATACCTTATTACCGCTGATACCGGAGCCGAGCAGCTCAAAATCGTTTTCCCGCCCCTGCTGGCGCAACAAATCTTCCATAACCCGTATATATCCCCCGGGTTTAACAGCCGCTTCGGTAATGGAATCACCGAAAAACAGGATTTTCTTTTTACGATCGGATCGGAATGCCATCAGGAATAAACAGGTTATGAACAGGGCAAACAGGACAAGCTTATAGGACATATACGGGTTTTACGGGTTGGGTTCGCACCTTGGGGATTTAGGGATTACAAGATACTGAAATCCAGTTAGCTATAAATTAGGCCGGGAGAATAAATACCTTTTCAAAAAATTTGGCTTGATTGTTTCTCTGCCTTATTTTTGCACCCCGTTCAGCTAATGAACGTTTGGATTGCCCGATAGTATAAGGGTAGTACAACTGATTTTGGTTCAGTTTGTCTTGGTTCGAATCCAGGTCGGGCAACGAAGCGGAAGATGAAAGTCTTCCGCTTTTTTATTGTTTACAATCGTGAAGTTGTTGGTCAGGCGACCAACAACGGCGTCAGGACTAAGCCTCGCAGTAAACTTTTGGAAAGTTTTGGAACTTTCCAAAAGTTATGCGTCAGCGAAACATACCGGCTTACACTCTATTGTTTCATGAAAATATCCAGTGTCACATGAATATCCGGCACCAGTTTTTCTTTGATGCCTGACAAAAAATCAATGGAACCCGTTTTGGGTTTTGAATGAATATTCCATAACTGGCGCGCTATGTCAACTTTGGCAGTAATATGGCTGGTTTTGCCTTGGGTGACAATGCTAGCCCTGAATTCTATTGGCTGCGTGATGCCTTTGATGGTAAGCTCCCCCGCTACCGTATAATCTGTGGATGAACCGATGCGGGTGATTTTCTTTACCACCATGGTCGCAATCGGATACTGGTCCGATGCAAAAAAATCTTTATCTCTTAACTCTGCATCCTTCTTTTTGCCCTCTGCCTTGTTGGGGTTATCGGTTGTGCGGATGCTATTCATATCCATATAGAAGGTTCCGCGTACAGGTTCGCCTTTGGCTGAAAACTCCAAATTACCGTACTGAAAAAGGAAATAACCGTAGTGACCGCCCATCGTCTTCCCGGTATTCCACAAAACTTTGCTTTTTTGAACATCGAGTTGCCAGCCTGGCTGCAATTGCTGGGTACAGGCAAGGGTCTGGAACAGCATCATTAATACAAGAGTGGTAGTAACTTTATTTATCATAGCATTTACATTTGAAAGAGCAAACTACTTTCACCTGCTGCATCCGATGCTATTAATATGGTAAATTAAAATGTAAACATTGTAAATTCTGCGTAATGGCCATAAAAGACGATACGATATATCCTCAAAAGAAGAGGCCTTACCTGCTGCCGCTCCTTTTTGTGCTGACAGGTACAGTCATTTGTGCCGCATTCGGTTTTACGGGTGATGAAAATTTTGACCTTGCCAAACGCCAGATACTGTTGAGGAATATCGGGCATGAGCTACTGTTACATGCGGGCGACAGCACTTCAAGGGTATTACCCATACAGGAAATAGCCCCAAATGAATACCAGATAAGGTTTGAAAATGAATTCAGTTTTGAAACAGATTCCCTGGTAAAGATCATCGGGCAGTCGCTGGAGAAAGATCCGCTTGCAAAAGATTATATTGTTAATGTACTAAACTGTTCGGGTAAGGATATTTTATTCGGTTATAGCATTTTTCAGCAAAAACAGAACAATATCGTACCCTGTTTGGGCCGCAGGCAACCGCGTGCCTGTTACCTTGTCAACATCAGGTTTCAGCACATGACCTTCACCCCTATACCCAAAGCATACCTGATAGGCGGATTATCTGTTTTCGCTTTTATCGGGTTACTGGCGGTGCGTCCCCGCAGAACAAGGCGGTCGAGGGGGGCAGGCGCAGATACGAACGCAGGTGTTATGAAGATCGGCCATACGTTATTTGAACCGGGAAAAAGGCAAATCACTATTGCGGGTATTACAACAGAACTTACGCCCAAAGAAAATAAACTGCTGAAAATATTTGCCGACTCTACGGGCGAACTTATTGAAAGACACAGGATTCAAAAAGAAATATGGGAAGATGAAGGTGTAATTGTAGGACGGAGTCTGGATGTGTTCATATCAAAACTCAGAAAAAACTGGAGGGCGATGCGTCGATACAGATTGTAAATGTTCATGGAAAAGGATACCGGTTGCAGATAAATCACACCATTAATATAAACAGGATGTAGCAACAAGAAATATCATTGCTCACATGTTTATATCCAAAAGCTGACGAAGATGCTTCTGGAATTGGTTATAAAATAATTCAGGTCGGGCAACGATCTAAATTATAAACCGCTGTAAGTGAAAGGTTATGGCGATTTTTGTTTTGGGGTATAGCTTACAGGAAGAAATGTTATATTAAGTCTTATGAATTTGGTTGAGGTAAAAATTTCCCTCTCCGCAGAGTGTACTTTCTTGAACGTTCCGCGCATCGTCTCCCTCTATCACCGCAGGTGAAAGATTGGGGACCTGCGAACGCTCACGCATAAGGATGTTAATCATTAATGACCAATCACGATTTTTCACAACCAAATTAGTAAACCCAAAACTAAATACTACACGCTGGCTGTGTAGCAGCGCAACGTCCCATTCACTCACCTTTGGCGAGGGAGGGAGACGATGCGCAGAACTACTTCTACTTATTTCCCTCCCCCAATCACCCTCAACATCTCCTTCACCGCAGCTTCTATCTGTGTATCCTTACCATTGATCAGCGCTTCGTAAGGCAGGGTGGCACGGATATCGGGTTCCAACTGAAAATTTTCTAAGGGTCTTTTTTCTTTTACGCCAATATTCGCAATCATGGGTATGCCAAATACCAGGGTGGGGTCTATCTGGGTTTCCCACCAAACAGATGTGCTGGTACCCGGTACGGGCATGCCAATTAATTTGCCAATGTTTTTGGCCCGGTAGGCATAGGGGAATGTATGGGCATCGCTGTAATTGCTTTCACTCATGAGCACACAGCTGGGCTTAAACCATTTGCCCTGTGGCTCTCCCCCCTCGGCACTATAACCATAGGGTTTGAAAGTGATATAGTTTTTGCCATCCAGGAAATTAGAAAGATCCTCATGCAGCCAGCCACCGCCATTAAAACGAGTGTCTACAATCAAAGCCTGCTTGTCGGCATTTCTGCCCAATACTTCTTCATACACAGTCCGGTAACTACCATCGTTCATACCCTGTACATGTACATAACCTACTTTACCATTGCTCAGTTTGTCAACCATGGCACGCATGGTATTTACCCATCGGTTGTACAGGAGGTTTTGTTCTGCAGCCAGGCTAATGGGTTTTACCGTTTCTTCAAAACGGGTATTGGTAGCAGCATCAAAAACAGACAGCAATACATAACTGCCCGCTTTACGGTTTAAGAGCCGGGTCCAGTCAATAGCAGCATTGATATTTTCTCCGTCTATTTTCTCGATCAGCATACCTGCTTTTATCCTGCTGCCAGCTATATCGAGCGGACCATTTTTCATAATCTCGGTAATCTTCAGTCCATCCCCTCCGGCAAACTCATCTACAAATACACCCAGCGATGCTGTCTGGTCTGCATTCTGTGGTTGCGGGCTGTACCTGCCACCTGTATGAGAGGCATTTAATTCGCCCAGTATTTCACTCAGCAATTCCTGGAAATCGTAATTGTTATTGATGTGCGGCAGAAATTTTGCATAAGCCTGTTTGTACATGTCCCAGTTGAGTCCATGCAGGTTGGGGTCATAGAATTTTTTCTTTACCTGCCGCCAGGCATGTTCAAAAATATAAGCCCGTTCACCTGCAGCATTCAATACCATTTCGCTTCTGATACCGATGGGTGTTATTTTACCCGATTCTGTTTCAAATTTGGCCAGCCCCTGTCCACTTACGAGGAACAATGATTTTCCATCGGCACTTACTACAAAACCGGCACCGGGTGCTACCCTTGTAATGATGCGGGTTTCACGAGTTCTGGTATTCAGCTCCCATAAATCTGTATTTCTTTCCGTGGTAGCCGTGTACCATAATTTGCTGCCATCATTCGATAAAGTAAAAGCGCCGATCACCATAGAGTTAGGTGTGAGTCTTATTTTACGATCGTTGATATTGTCAAAATCAGGCTGCCAGTTTTGTTTGGCGATGGAGTCTTTTATTTTCCAGGCACTGTCTTTTTTCACTTTCGTATCAAGCTCCTGCAATAAAGCATAATCTTCTTTACTCAGCCTGAAACGGTCGTAGGTATCCTGGTCAAAAAACAGGATGGAAATATCTGTTTCCCTGGCACCCTGGTATGCCAGTGGTCGCTTTCCGTATTTGTCGGTTGACCATACAATGGCTTTTCCACCAAAAGCAAACACCTGGCCACCATCCTGGAAACCGCTTTGCGTAAGGTCTGTGCCTGTTTTATCGGTTCCATCTGCTTTATACATCACCACTTCACTGCTGCCATAACGTCCTTTACTGCTGCGTATGGCCAGCCATTTACTATCGGGACTCCATTCAAAATACTGGTCACCATCTGCATAAGAAAAATTCATACCCGCAGGTAGAATAGTGCGTACTGCTTTGGTGGTTAAATTCATCACACGCACGATGTTCCGGTCTTCCAGGTATGCTAGCTCTTTTCCATCGGGCGATATTTCGGGTTGAAATTCTTCTTTATCCGTAGCCAGTACCGCTTCTTCTTTTAAGAGTGTTGAAGCATAGAAATAAGGTTCTTCTTTTCTAACGATACTGGTTTTATAAATATCCCAACTGCCATTTCGTTCTGTAGCATAATAGATCGATTTACCATCTGCTCCAAACTCTACCATTCTTTCCTGTTGTGGTGTATTGGTGATTCTTTTGGTAATGCCTCCTTCTACACTGGTAACAAAAACCTCTCCCCTGAAAATAAATGCCAGCTCTTTGCCATTGGGCGATACGGCAAAATCACCATTGGTAGCCGTTACCGGCACAATCTGTTCTGCATTGCTTTTTGCATCGCTTACAATGGTAATATTCAGTTTACGGGCATTGCCATCGTTCTTTACGGTATAGATATCGCCATTCCAGCTAAAACATAAAGTATTATTGTCTGAACGGGTTAAATGCCTAACCGGATGATCTTTGAAACTGGTGATTTGTTTTTCCTCTTTTCCGTCCAGTGACATTTTAAAAATATTCTGTGCACCTTTTTTCTCACTCAGGTAATACACATGTGCATCATCACTGCTAAACAGCGGCTCTCGGTCTTCTCCTTCAAATTTGCTAACCTGTGTGTAGGTATTGGCTTTTATATCGTACAACCAGATATCACGGGTTAAGGATGATGTATGGTGTTTGCGCCAGGGGTCCTCGGTTCCTTTTCTGTCCTGGTACACAATAAGGTTACCGGTACGGTTGTACTGGGCATGTTCCATTCCGGTAGCAGATACCAGCACACTTCTTCCGCCGTTTACCGGCACGGTATAGGTTTGCAGAAATAAATTACCCCTCGGAAAACGCACATTCGTGTTCACCGTATGCCTGGCACTGCCAAACAATACGGTTGAATTATCTGTTGAAAAATCGAAGGGATAATCATTCGCAGAATGCCAGGTTAAGCGTGTGGCTTCTCCGCCATTGGCCGACATCACAAATACATCGAAGTTGCCATAACGATCACTTGCAAAAGCAATTTTCTTTCCATCTCTGCTCCATACGGGCTGGTAATCATGTGCTTCATGTGAGGTTAATGCAGTGGCTGTGCCTCCTTCTGCACTTACTTTATATAAGTCGCCTTTATAGCTGAATACAATGGTGCTTCCATCCGGCGATATAGACGGATATCTCATCCATAAAGCTTCGTTTTGAGCAAGGATGGGCTGCATGCATAAGACAGCAATGAGCAAATTGATGAACCGCTTCATATGACAGGTTTGATTTGGTAGTATTAAAGATATTGTATGAATGGGATGGATGAAAATAAATATTACCCATCTCATTGGTAATTTCATATCAGTTTGTTGTGCTGTTTTTTATGTGTACCTGATCGACAACATACATGCAATACCAGTCTTAAACAGGCTGATAGGATAGATTTTATCAGCCCTAGCAATATTTGTGCATTTGTTACGGATACAACAAATACTTCTTCCGCATCTCCTTATACTGACTCAAGCCTGGCTCCCAGCTTTTGCGGATTTCTTCTTCCGATACACCGGCAATGATCTGCTGCCGGAACTCACTCACCCCAACCTGAATTTCAATAGTATTCATTTCACGGCTGAGTTTGGAATCAAAAAATTTCTCTTTATAGGGATGTGCTTTGTACAATTCCATGATCCAGCTGATATTGATTTTTTTGCTTTTCCGCAGTTGTTCCACATCGTAATTGCGTAAATCAATGCCATAACACACCTGATCCATAAACAAAGGCGTGGCAGACATGCCTTTGATGCTGGTAGGCGTATAGGAAAACTCGTAAATACCCTTTAATTCAGGACTACCAAAAACCGTAAAGGGGAAATAAGTACCGCGACCGTGGTTGAGATAAGTGGCTTCAAACATACAGGTCGACGGGTAAAGCATGATGGCCTGCTGTGTATTGAGGTTGGGTGAGGGTTTTACCGGTAAGGTATAAGGCATATCGTGGTTGTAATTGGCCACCGGTATGATCTGCAGTTTGCAGGGTTTTTCCTTATTGGCCAGCCAGCCCTGCCCCTGGGCCATTAGTGCAAATTCCCCCACGGTTAATCCGTGCGACATGGGTATGGGAAACATACCAATACCCGAACGGTGTTTCATGTCGAGGATGGGACCATCAACCAGGTATGCATTGGGATTGGGCCGGTCGAGGATCAATAAATCTTTGTCGTTCTCCACGCAGGCATCCATGAGACGTACCAGCGCATTGATATTGGTATAATAGCGTACTCCCACATCCTGCAGATCGTAAATAAGTATATCCACATCTGCCAGATCCTCTTTAGTGGGTTTGTTCTTACCTCCATAAAGTGAGATCAGGGGAATACCGGTCGCTGCATCAACCTCATCATTAATATGCTCCCCCGCCCCTGCATTACCACGAAAACCATGCTCAGGACCAAATACTTTTACAATATTCACGCCCAGCTTTTGCAGGCTGTCTACCAGGTGTGTTTTGCCGATAATAGTAGTGGGATTGGCCATCATCGCCACACGTTTACCCTTTAGCAAGGGTAAGTATTTTTCAAGCTGATCAGCGCCAGTACGAATATTGTTTTCCGCCTGGCTGGAAGGCAGGTTCTTGTCCGCTCCCTTAAAAGCATAACAACAAATCAGTAATCCAAGGCAACCCAGTAAACGAGTAAATAATTTCATAGCATTAATTGAACGCTAAATATACAAAGTATCTGCACAGGATTCTTTCCTGCAGATGCTCCTTATTTGCTTCGCATGATTTCCTTGTTGACAGCGTTCTTTGACGAAGCCATTCCGTGCTTTCCCGGCAAACACCCGAAGGCAAAACGGAAAAAGATCGAAGCAATATCGAAGCAAGTCAGGAGGAACTACGGTAACACAACGGAAAAGAACGAAGCAAGAACGATAAACACTCGGAAAAACACGGAAAAAAATGCACCAAAAATCTGATCTGGCCAAAACAGTACAAACTTTTCACCACTTTTGCACGAATACCCTGATCATTTTCAGATACCAAAGATCAGCCTATCAATGCCTTAGATCAGTTTGTACAAACCCTACAAACTTTTTCCCCCTGCACAGCAACTATCTTTATCCCCTGTAACCCAAAACACTGCCTTTCACCAATAATACCGGCAGACAGATATAAAAAGAATACGGCTACATAATACACAGGATAACATAGTATTGTACATAGCATCATTTACGCAACTTCAACAGGATATGAAAGAGGCTTGCATTGTAAATAAATAGCTGTCAGTTAATTAAGCAGTATAAGAATTTCTCAGGGTCTTTTAGATAACATAAAAAACACCTGTATTTACTAACCATCCTTGGTATTGTTTTATACAGGGTGTATTGCTTGCATTTAATGGAAGAGAACTGTATTTTACCTGATTCCTAAACCCTAAAATTGCAACCATGAGAAAAAATCTTACGGGCATGCTATGCATCCTGCTGGCTTTGTCCTGCGGTGAAAAAAAGACTGAACCCACAAGTAACACTGCTGTTAAAGAAGAACCCGCGCAGGCGGTATTTGCTGATGCAAAATTCACTGCGCTCGGCGAAAAAGGGATCAACTCCCTCAGTAGCGGTGATCTGACCGACTGGAACAACGGCTTTGCCGAGAATGCCGTGTACTACTGGAACAATGGCGACAGTATCAAAGGCAAAGCTGCCATCAATCAATACTGGACCAAACGCAGAAAAGAAATCATTGATACCATGACCTTCAGTAACCGGATCTGGTTACCCATTACAGTAAACAAACCCCAGGCCAATGAACGTACCGGTAATTATCTCTTATGCTGGTACCGGGTTGATGCAACCTATAAGACAGGCAAAAAAATGGGACAGTTCATCCATACAGTGCTGCATTTCGATGCCAATGACAAGATTGATTTTGTTTCGCAGTACTTAGACAGAGTCCCCATCAATGCTGCTATGGCCAAATAACGAAAAGCGGTGTTACATAGCTATGTAACACCGCTTTTTATGGTAGCAGCAGGCAGCATAACGCACTTAATCACAGTGTGCAATCTTCCGCTGATTTATTCTTCCTCTTCCGATACATTACAGGTATGCTGGGTTCTGCCGGCCGGTGGCGTATTACCCGACTGCAGGTTTTCGGGTTTGATGCGACTGATGGCAGAACATCCCTTCAGGTGATACACACGTGAAGAGGCTGCAGATGTCCAGTAATATTGGGGGCCAACAGTTGTATCGCTAGTGGTATGTGTTGTCCGGCCATCATTAACCCATATCGGTGCTGTCCAGCCCCGGTTACTGCCCCCATCCGCATTCTGCTGGGTGATCTTGGCATAATAGAAAGAGGGTTTATCCGTAGCAAAAATATTTTTGATGCTGTAAGTCCCATTACCGGTCAACTGTTTGTTTTCCAGTAAAGCATCTCTTTGTTTCCAGTTGGTGGCATTGGTACTCAGTTCAGGTTTGATATCGCCGCCGAATATCTCTACCAGGTATTTGGCATTGGGTTCATCGGCATCATGAATGCGGATTTTAAAATCCAGCTCGGTTTCTTCCGCAATGGTTACCGATGAGCCCATCACAGAATCGCCCAGCAACAATACCAGATCCAGGTTTTTATCTTCCGTAGCAAATGTTCTGTTCCGCCTGAAAGCATCGAAAACAGCAGCTTCGCTGAGGCTTTGGGCCAGGATACCGGTTCTGGCATCGGTAATGGTACCCCAGGTTTTGTAATGATTGTCCTGTCCGGCCGAAGGAGAAATATGAAATCCCTGTTTCAGGTAAAAGAAATAATCGTTTTCGTTGGCATCGCGGTAATAATGGTTACCAATCACTTCTTCACCCATCGCTGGTCCGGATAATATTTCTATCAGATGCACATACGGATCCAGCGCTGCTACCAGGTCTTTGAAATGCGGACCCAGGTCGCCTTCATCAATACCATAATCATTGAACATGACTTTGGTTACTTTGGGATCATTGCCTGTATAGAACAGATCTTTTTGTATATCGGGGTGATTGAACTGCAGCATGGGGCGTACACCGGTAGCTTGTTCACTTCTTTTCAAAGCATCCACCAGTTGGCGGAAATCGCCATTGGGCACAGTTAATACTTCCCGCACACCCAGGACATTCACATGGTTACTGCTGGAGATGGTTGAGAATTCCTGTCCGTACAAAGCCTGGAATTGCGGTTCACTGGCTTCCGAAGCGGATTTAATCAGGGGCGAAACCGTTACTGTTTCTGTACGGTTTTGTCCATTTACCTTAAACCGCCGCGTAATGGTCTGGTTGCTGTTCCCGTTATACAAAGCGGGATTCGTAGCAATCATAATACCGTCTTTTCTTTCCTTGGCTCCGGCTTCCGCTTCGGCGTGGTTGTGTTCGGTCACAGCAAAAAAATGCAGTCCCGCTGTTTTTGCCATGCGGTAAGCTTCCGCGGGTGTTCCGGATCCATCGGAGAAATAAGTGTGGGCATGGAGGAGCCCGTAATAAACTTTGCTCCCCTGCAAAGGCTGGGTATTGCCATACAGGCATAATAAGCCGCCCAGAACGGCTGTAATGAATAAACGCATACAAGAGGGTTTAGATGTGAAGGGGAACAACAGTTGTACTAATATACATTTTTGCAGGGAAAAAATTAACGATAGGTCATTAACGAATGGCGGGAACTTCTCAGGGTGCTCAATCAATAGCCATTGAAACGATTTTGAAAAAAGTGATCAGGTAGTTATATTAGTGAAAAGAAAGCATGCCAAACCGGTTTGTATATGCAACCATTATTTGTTTGACAACGATTCAGCTGTACCCGACCCAGGCTACAGCACAGCCATCGGCTTCCCTATTATGGCTCGCAGGAACCTGGCAAATGCCGGCACGCAATGGTATGATCATTGAACAATGGTCTTTACAGGCCGACAGCAGTTACAAAGGTTCCAGCTATAGTAAAAAGGCCAATGGAGACAGTGTTTTACTGGAAGAAGTGGTGATTCTGAAAGAAAAAGATCAATGGTATTATATTCCAACGGTTCAGGGTCAAAACAGGAATCAACCCGTTCGCTTTACCCTGATTTTCCTGGGGAAGGATGAATTTATTTGCGAGAATCCTGCACACGATTTTCCGCAGCGCATCACCTACCGTCGAACGGGCAATCGTTTATGGGCCAGTATTGAAGGGCGTAAAAACGGGGCCTACAGAAAAGAGAATTTTGATTATACGGCACGCGAGTAAAAGCTGCAAGTCCCATGGTGTCCTAACTAAAATCGTGCATACCGGGGAAATAGTTATCCGGGTCGATTCTAAACGGTGAAGGTTGTTCCAGTTTTTTGATCGTCGCTACATCCGGTGGTGCATTCTCCGTGATCATACCATCGAAGTCAGCGGTCTTGGGTACGGCTACCGCATCGGCACCAACAGCAGAAGCCACTCGGTCCACATGCTCATCCCCTATTTGCACCATCAATGGTTTGGTGCCTGATTTAATATTTTCGATCATGGCCAGTTCCCTGACCAGGCTGCCCTGCCGTATTGCACTGATCACCTGCTCGCCGCTACCCGCACCAGCCTTACTGAGCTTGGTTACCTCATCACGATTCTTGATCGGATCAGCCCCCTGCCGCGATTTACCCATGCCCAGGAAACCACCACCCATCGGTCTGGTATCAATCAGTTCCAGTAATAATGCTGCAACTTCAGTCAGGTGGGTTTGTATGGTTGCAATTTCCTGTTTGGTGAGCAGGGATACATCTTTTGTGTCTTTTCGAATATTTTTCATCAACGCAAATGCCGGTGATGCCAGTGTTTTCTGACCGATCTGTAAAAACCGGCCCTGCCGTGAATCAGCTACCGGTGCTGCATCCATTTTCCCGGCCCATTCATGCCCCACTACCACGTACTGCAATAACATATTGGTCACTTCGGTGATCCGCTCCTTGAGCATGGCATCGCTCTTATAAGTTTCATAACTGTTCAATAGTTGCTGTGCCAGTAATATGCCTCCCAGTGTATAATGATGCGAATCTTCCAGGGGAATACCTTCTGCCTGTGCTTTCCCTTTCACACTCAGGTTGTTTTCATTCAGTACTTCCCCGTGTTTATCATCTTCCGCCTTGAAGCCTTTGATGCCTTCAAGCATTTTGGGTATCTGATCCCAGCCGGCTGTTCGGGCTTCCCACATACCGGAACCATGTGATTCGCCCAGGATATATTTTTTCTTTTTGAGTGCTTTTACACTGGCTGCCGTTTCATAATTGGTTGCGGGTGTTTTGGGCAGGTAATAGGTTTCGGAATCGGCAATCAGTTTCTTGATCAGTTTGCTTGGTTTCTTCTCTTCACCAATGGGCAGATCGGCGTCTTTGCTGTATTCCACATTATTGCCCGAAACCAGTTTGGCTTGTATGATACTGCCACTGGGTGGTATGGGTGCGTTACCACCCACTGCACCATTGGCCATACCCTGGTATTTGCGCAACTGCTGCACCTGGGTACTCTGGTCGGCCAGAGCCTGCCGATCCGCTTCCGGCCCGGCAGCCTGTACGGCAGCGGTTGGGACAGCCTGTACCCTTGCAGTATTGTCTGCCTGCTGCCTGTTTCCCCGGATATATGCGGATTCGCCCATGAATATTGGTGTGGTTAACAATATACACCAAAGAAAGCAGCCCTGCAAGCTGGGATCTGATCTGCTGCTTTAACCCTTTCATCCACCGGACTTACCCATTCATCTACTGTGGAGAGCTACTTACCTGATTATCATTATATTTGGTGATGCTGCGTGTAACGGCATTGATATTAACCATCGTACTGCTCATCAATACCGCCTGGTATTACCCCGTTACGCACTGGCAGCGCAGCCAGATCCGCCGGGAGGTTAAGCGTAACCTGAAGCGTGCCGTACCCAATGACCAATTACACCTGATCACCGCCCGTTCTGCCCAAGACCCTGTATTGCAATGGACCAAAGACGAAAAAGAATTCCGCTACCAGGGGAAAATGTATGATGTGGTTCGCTCAGAAACCAGTAATGGGCAAATTGCGTATCACTGCATCAGTGATGAGGAAGAGACAAGGTTGTTCGCACAGCTGGACCAGCAGGTACAGGAGCGGATGGACCGTCAGCAGGACCATGGCGATGGCATGCCGGTGAAAAAACTATTGAAAGCTTTTCACAGTCTGGTCTATGAACTGCCCGCGGAAACTGCCGGCACTGTATATGCCGATGCTTTATTGCATATACCCTACTATCCTGTTTCCCTGCACCGGCTTCCCCGGGAAATACTCACACCCCCACCCCGTATTTAGTGTAACGATACCAATAACTGTTCTTGTACGGATGTATCCGCATGGGTATGCCTGTACTGTTTTGTTTACCGTTAACTAAATCAACGCTTGTGAAAAAAATGTTTTTACTGCTCCTGACGGGCAGTATATGTGCTATTGCTGCTTATGCCCAGCAGGGTACGATCCGGGGTCGTGTACTGGACTCACACAAACAACCCATGGCGGGTGCCACAGTACAACTGAATGGAAAATCCGTTATAAAAACCAATGACCGGGGCGAATTCAGTTTCAGCTGTACCGGTGGTAAATCGCAGTTGCGTATTTCTTTTATTGGCTACCAGACCACTGCTGCAACCGCTTCCTGTGGCGGTCAGCTCGATATTGAACTGAAGGAACAGGTGAATGAACTGGATGCTGTGGAAACCACTGCCGGCAGTGGCCTGCGCAAATCGCAACTGGAACAACCCATCTCCATTGTACAGCTGCGGGAAACCGAATTAAAAAGGGGTACTGGTTTATATTTTGATGACGCATTGAACAACAATACACCGGGCATTACCATGCAGCGACGCAGCAATTCCGGTGGTCAGCAATTTAATATCCGTGGTTATGGCAATGGTATTGGCATCCGCGGGGTGAATGGCAATTTCGACAGTCAGGGTTCTAAAACCTATCTCAATGGTATACCCATTACCGATGCAGAAGGTATTACTGTACTGGACGATATTGATTTTGCCTCTCTCGAAAATGCTGAGATTACCAAAGGCCCATCCGGTACCTTATACGGTCTGGCCATTGCCGGCGTAATCAACCTGCAAACACAGAAAGCGGCCCGTGAGAAAACATCCATCAGTCAGGATTTTCTTACCGGCAGTTATGGACTGTTAAGAACCACTACCCGTTTGTCCATTGGCGGCAAGAACAGTTCCGTACTCATTAATTACGGACACCAGAATTTCAACGGCTACATGAATCATACCGAAGCAAGAAAGGATTTCATGAACTTTATGGGGGATTTCACCCTGAACAGCCGTCAGACACTCACCGCTTATGCCGGATACAGCAACAGCTACGATGCCCGCAATGGTGAACTGACCATGGCACAGTACTATGCCCGGGATTATTCCGGCAACCCTGCGTATGTAAAAAACAATGCACATGCTGCCGTTAGCACTTTCCGTGCAGGGGTGAGCCATACTTACCAGTTCAGAGAAGGGATCACCAACACCACATCTTTCTTTGGTTCAGCACAAAGTACCGATCAGAGTTCTGCGGGTGGCTGGACAGATAAAAATCCCCTGAATTATGGTTTGCGTTCTGTTTTCAATACCATTTTTTCATTGGGCAATAATATTAGTCTTGCCGGTATTACCGGGCTGGAATTACAGAAAATGAATGCCATTACTATTGGATATACCATGGGAACCGACAATACCAATCCCGGTGGTTACAATGTCATTACAACTGTACGTAGCAACCAGGCTACTATAAACAGTACTGCCTCTTATTTTACGCAGTGGACAATGGGTTTGCCCAAGGGTTTGAGTATAACAGCCGGACTGGGCATCAGCAGTCAGTCTCTGCAACTCGATGATCGTTTATGGGCACTCACCAATAACACAGCAGGTAATACCAAGTTAAAAACCTATGCCAACAAATACAGCGGCCTGGTATCTCCTACCCTTGCCATCAACAAGCGAATTGGTCGCGATGTATCGGTATACGCCAATTACAGCAGTGGTTATAAAGCACCGGTTAGTGCCAATATTCTCATTGCCACAACCGGTCAACTAAATACGGGTCTGCGTCCGGAGAAAGGTGCACAGTTGGAACTGGGTACCAAGGGAAATATATTGGGGGGCAAACTATTCTATACACTGGCTTTATTCCAGGCCAAATTCCAGAACAAGTTTACCACCGTTGCTGTTCCCAACCCGGCTAACACTGCAACATTGTATACGTATATTGTAAATGCCGGCACCCTGAATAATAAGGGTATTGAATTCCTGGCTAAATACACTTTGTATCAGTCGTCCAATGGTTTTGTACGCAGCATTAAACCCTTCGGTAATTTCACCTTCTCCGATTTTCACTATGAGAATTACCAGTACCAACGTGTAGGCAAGGACAGAAGCAATAAGGATAGCCTGATTATTGAAAATTATTCCGGTAACCGGGTGGCTGGTGTTCCGCGTTGGGTGGTTAACCTGGGTGCAGATGTGGATACCCGTGCGGGGCTGTATGGCAATATCAATTATCATCACCGCAGCGGTATGGATATTACTTCCGATGGTGTGAATAAAACCCATCCTTACGCCCTGCTGAATGCCAAACTGGGCTACCGCAAAGCGTTTGGTAAATTTGAACTGGATGCGTATTTAGGTGCCAATAATATAACCAATACGCAGTATTACTATATGGTATTCATCAACCAGTTACCCGACACCTATTTACCCGCCCCTGACAAGGCGAATTATTTCGGTGGTATTAACCTGAAATATACTTTTTAAACCCAGGGGCCATCTCCGGATGGCCCTTTAATTCCTGTTTATGAAACTTTTTGTTTGCTATAGTTTATGTTTTTGTTTCCTGCTTTCTTCCTGCGGCCGCTTCAGCAACCAGGAGCATCAAACGCATGTCAGCGGAACCCGTTTGGTTAGTATTGCCAAACAATACAGCGAGATCATTTATGCATTAGGGGCGCAGCAGGATCTGGTAGCAGTAGATGTTTCCAGTACTTACCCGGCAGCCCTCAAACAATTGCCCACCGTAGGTTATCATCGCGCCCTGAGTGCAGAAGCTTTACTGGCAGCCAAACCCGATATCATTTTACACGACAACAATATCGGGCCGGAGCATGTGGTGAAACAATTGAAAGACCTGCAGATTCCCATGAAAGTATTCACCAAACACGGAGAAACAATTGCCGGTACCGATTCCCTGATCCGGGAAATGGGTACTTATTTTCACAAAGAACAGGCTGCTGATTCACTGGTGAGACAACTGGATCAGGATATGGCGCTGGCACTGGAACAGGCCCGGCAATACAAAGACACCGTAAAAGTACTGGTGATTCATTTTGGTCAGGCATCCAATGTATACCTGGTCATGACACAAAAAAGTACCGCTGCTAAGATGATCGGCTGGGCCGGTGGCCGCATTACGGTTAGCGATCAAAAAGGCATGAAACAATTATCACCGGAAGCCATTGCAGCGGCCGATCCGGATGTGATACTTTTAACCGATTTCGGGTATGATAAACTCGGTTCCCTGGATAAGATCAAGGAATTACCCGGTGTTGCCAAAACACGCGCCGCAATCAGTAATCGTATTTACCGGGTGGAAGAACATGATATGGTATACCTGGGGCCACGTACCGGTAAGAATGTACTGGCACTGCAAAAACTGATCCATGAAAAATCTGCTCAGTAAATATCCCGGCAGTGGCTTTGTACTGTTATGCCTGGGTTTGTTGGTTTGTATGATACTAGGTGCCGGTTATGGCGCTGTATCCATACACACGTCAGAAATGTCCAGCGCCCTGCAAAAAGTATTCCGTGGCGAGACTGATATGAACCTGAATGAACGGATATTCCTGTCCATCCGTTTGCCCCGTACCGTTTTATGCGTGATAGTGGGTGCGGCACTGGCTACGGGGGGAACCCTCATGCAGGCCCTGTTTCGTAATCCGATCGTTGAACCAGGACTGGTAGGCACTTCCAGCGGCGCAGCTTTTGGTGCAGCGCTTTATTTCGTATTGGGAGGCAGTTTTGGTTTCCAGGCAGGTGAATGGACTTTACCCATCGCTGCCGTGAGTGGTGCCATTGCGGCCACAGCCCTGGTTTTTATGTTATCTGTTTCGAAGCAAACAGGACGCAGTGGTGTGATCTCGCTCTTGTTAACCGGTATTGCCATCAATGCCTTATTCATGAGTGGTGTGGGATTTCTCTCCTACACCGCCCGTGACCCGCAGGCCAGGTCTATTACTTTCTGGAACCTGGGTACACTTTCCGGTGCCAATTGGAAATCTGTCATCATCTGTGGCTTTGTGACCATCAGCTGTATCCTCTGGTCCCTGCGCTATGCAAAGGACCTGAACAGCCTGATGCTGGGTGAAGAGGAAGCACAGTATCTGGGTGTTAACACCAAAAGATTACGCTGGCAGATTTTATTGCTGAATGTAGTGATGGTAGCCACCTGTACGGCTTTTGTGGGCGTGATTGCATTTGTGGGATTGATTATACCGCATGTATTAAGAATGATTTCCGGCAGTGATAACCGCAAACTGATTGGCTACAGCGCTTTGCTGGGAGGAATCCTGTTAAGCCTGGCCGATCTCACGGCCCGTATGTTACTCAGACCCGCCGAATTACCGATTGGTATTGTATTATCCGTGGTTGGTGTTCCGGTATTCATTGTACTGCTTCGCAAAAACAATTATTTCTTCTGACATGATCAAAGCACAACACATACAATATGTAGTGGGTAACCGTACTTTGCTGGAAGATGTATCGGTTCATTTTCATCCGGGACAGATCAGTCTGATCATTGGTCCGAATGGCGCGGGCAAATCCACACTACTCAAAATACTTTGCAACCAGTTACGCCCCCAGCAAGGCAGTATTCGCTTTGGCGATAAATCATTGTGGGACTTTAATCATATTGAAATGGCCCGCATTCGGGCAGTACTATCCCAGCAACTGGAACTGGCTTTCCCCTTGCGGGTGGAAGAAGTGGTGATGATGGGACGGTATCCGCACTTTACCGGTCAGCCCGATGCCAAAGATTTTACCGCCTGCCGCGAAGCCATGGAACAATTCGACCTCATTCCACTGGCCCAACGCAATTATGTAACACTCAGCGGCGGAGAAAAGCAACGGGTACATTTTGCGCGCGTCATGGCCCAAACCTGGTATCCTGTACCTGGGTATGACCGTTATCTACTATTGGATGAACCGCTGACCTACCTGGATATACAGCATCAGTACCAGTTCATGGAAACAGTACAGCAATTGGCCCGACAGGATAACCGTGTCGTGGTGGGTGTAGTGCATGACCTGAACCTGGCAGCCCGTTTCGCAGACCAGCTCTTCATCCTGCATGAAGGCAGCATACTGGCCCAAGGGAGTCCGCATACCGTACTCACACCCGGTCATGTATTGACCGCATTTGGCATGAAGCCAAACATCCAGGAATACAACAGTAAGCTGCAATTAATTTTTTAGTTGCTGCCGTTGTTACATCCTTGCCCGATAGTGCACCATGCTAACAGCGAGTGTAAATAGTTACGCAATTGCGGATAATTGTATATCTTAACGAGACCACAATAACCGATTATGAAACAAGGTAAAGTTGCCGCTACAGTTGATGCATATATTGCCAGCTTCCCGGAAGCAACCCAGGCTTTACTGAACCAAATGCGCAAAGCTATTCTGCAGGCTGCTCCCAAAGCACAGGAACAGATCAGTTATATGATGCCTGCATACAAACTGGATGGCGTACTGGTATATTTTGGCGGTTATGCCAAACATATTGGCTTCTACCCCACGGGCAGCGCCATACAGAGTTTCAAAGATGAATTAACGACCTACCATACTTCCAAAGGTACGGTGCAATTTCCGTTGGATAAAAAGCTTCCCATCGGCCTCATCAAACGCATGGTACAGTTCCGTGTACAGGAAAACACTGATAAAGCCGCAGCGAAAAAGAAGCTAAAAAAATAATTGATTAAACAGGCAGTTCAAAAAGACTCACTTTATCGAGTTGATAATGATCGGGCAAACCTGTAGTATCCTGCAGTGTAACCATTCCCAGGAAATTAAATCCGCATTGCTGGTAATGTTCAATGAGCCGGGTATTTTCACCTACGGTATCCAGTCGTACGTATTTCCGGTTGTGGGATCTGGCGTATGATACCGACCAGTCTACAATCTTTTTCACCAGTTGCTGTCCGCGGAACGCCGGTACGGTGGTAATGCGGTGAATATACACAGATGGATCTTTGTCTTTCTCTTCCCATATCTGTGGATCCTGGAAAGTAGTAGCCCAGATACAGGCCAGTTCCCCATTGATCAGCATTTTCCACTGGCGTTGTTCCCGTATCTCTGTTTCCACCATGGTTCTGCTGAATTCAGGAAAATGGACATGAAACCGTTCTTTCATGTAACCGGCTGCCATGCGGTATAATTCAAATATCCGGTCGATATCGGCGAGGGTGCTGTTTTGTATTTCCATGTATAAAATTAGATCATACCCTAATGGGTTCAAATAAAATTACACCAATGAATGCAGTGCAGTACAAAAAATACATGGGGCATCAGAACAATGGCAAAGCAGTCCGCAGGCTTTCTTTCCAATCGGGAATCCGGATCCCAAAATCCGTTTCAAAACTGCTGGTATCCATGGCGGAATAAGCTGGCCTTTTAGCAGGTGTGGGATAAGCTGAACTGGGAATGGGGTGAATGGCACAGTCCAGTCCTGCCAGCTCGCGGATGGCCAGTGCAAAATCGTACCAGCTGATCAATCCCTTATTGGCATAATGATAGATACCGTTATGCTGAACGGGTTGTTCAATGATCTGCATCACTGCAGCGGCCAGGTCTGCCGCATAGGTGGGTGCCCCCCACTGATCATTAACCACATTGATACTTGTTTTCTCCTTCATGAGACGCAGCATGGTACGTACAAAATTATGTCCGTGACTGCTGTATACCCAGGAAGTCCGGATAATGGTGGTTTGCGCATGGTATTGCAGTGCCAGCAGCTCCCCTTCCCGTTTGGTGTATCCGTAATAATTAACCGGGTCTGTTGCATCTCCGGGTTGGTAGGGTTCTGTTCCCCGTCCATTGAATACATAATCGGTGGAGAAATGAATCAAGCGGGTACCGGCTGTTGCACATTGTTGGGCTAGCACGGCAACGGCTTCTGCATTAATCGTATAGGCCAATGCCTGTTCTGTTTCCGCTTTATCTACGGCTGTATAGGCAGCACAATTAATTACAACAGCAGGTTGGTACCGGGAGAAGAATTCAGTGATACTACCCGGAGCCGACAAATCCATTGCTTGCCGCGACAGGAACAGGAAATCATACTGGTGCAGAAAAGCGCCATGCAAGGCCTGTATTTCCCAGCCCAATTGTCCCTGTACACCCGTGACAACAATCAATGGTTTTGTCATCTGTTTGGCTATGATTTTTTGGAAAACTCTTTGGGTTGTTTATTCCATTCTTCCGGTGGAAGGTTTTTAAAATATGCATAGGTTCTGCGCAAACCTTCCGCACGATCAATTTTCGGCTCCCAGCCCAGGATTTCTCTGGCACGGGTGATATCGGGACGCCGTTGTTTGGGATCATCCACCGGCAGTGGTTTGTGTACAATCTTCACAGATGCTCCGGTGAGTTTCAATATTTCTTCTGCAAAAGCCTGCAGGCTTATTTCATTGGGATTACCAATATTTACCGGTTCAGCATAATCACTCATCAGTAAGCGGTAAATGCCTTCTACCAGGTCATCTACATAACAGAAGGAACGGGTTTGCTGGCCGTCGCCAAAAACAGTCAGGTCTTCTCCACGCAATGCTTGTCCGATGAATGCCGGTAAAGCGCGGCCATCATTCAGGCGCATCCTCGGTCCATAGGTATTGAAGATGCGGACAATGCGTGTTTCCAGTCCATGGTAATTGTGATAAGCCATGGTAATGGATTCCATAAACCGTTTGGCTTCATCATATACACCCCGGGGGCCTACCGGATTTACATTACCCCAGTAAGATTCTGTTTGTGGATGTACGAGCGGATCGCCATAGACTTCGCTGGTGGAAGCCACCAATATTCTTGCATTTTTCTCTTTGGCCAGACCCAGGCAGTTATGCGTACCCAGGGCCCCTACTTTGAGGGTTTGTATGGGAATTTTCAGGTAATCGATGGGACTGGCCGGCGAAGCAAAATGCAGGATATAATCCAGGTGTCCGGGTACATGAATAAATCGGGACACATCGTGGTGAAAAAATTCAAAGGTTTCGAGCTTGAACAGGTGTTCAATATTACGCAGGTCGCCGGTGATGAGGTTATCCATACCAATGACATGGTATCCTTCACGGATAAACCGGTCGCATAAATGCGAACCCAGGAAACCGGCTGCACCGGTGATCAGTATTCTTTTTTGACTCATATCGCTCGGTATACTATTCGGCTACGGCAACGCCCCGGCCAATGCTCTCATAGTGAAATCCCATCTCACGCAGTTGTTTTACTTCAAACAAATTGCGGCCATCAAATATGACTTTGTTTTTCAGGCGGGCCGTGATCATTTCAAAATCGGGTGTACGGAACTCACTCCATTCGGTTGCTATGATCAGCGCATCGGCATCCTGTAATGCTTCGTACTGACTGCTGGCATACACAATACGGTCGCCCAGCTGTTGCTTGACGTTCTGCATGGCTTCCGGATCGAATGCCTGTATCGTGGCGCCTTGCAATAACAGTTGTTCAATCAGTTCCAATGCCGGCGCTTCGCGTATATCATCGGTATTGGGTTTGAAAGAGAGTCCCCAGAGCGCCAGCTTCAGTCCTTTCAGGTTATTGTTGAAATACGCATTGATCTTGGGCAATAAATGCAATTTCTGCACTGCATTAACCTGTTCCACGGCACGCAGTATTTTAAAATCATAATTTGCTTCGGCGGCTGAGCGTACCAACGCTTTTACATCTTTGGGAAAACAACTTCCTCCATAACCGATACCCGGGAACAGGAATCTTTTTCCGATACGATCATCACTACCGATTCCCCTGCGCACCATATCCACATCAGCCCCCATGCGTTCACAGAGCTGCGCAATTTCATTCATGAATGATATTTTGGTTGCCAGGAAAGCATTGGCTGCATATTTGGTTAATTCAGCAGAACGCTCATCCATGAATATGATGGGGTTACCCTGACGTACAAAGGGCGCAAATAATTCTCCCATGACTTTACGGGCTCTTTCAGAACCGGCACCAACCACAACCCGGTCTGGTTTCATGAAATCATCCACGGCTACACCTTCCCGCAGGAATTCGGGATTACTCACCACATCAAATTCACCTGCGTAGTGTTTTGCAATGGCAGCACGTACTTTGTCTGCCGTTCCTACGGGCACAGTGCTTTTATCTACAATGACTTTATAATCTTTGATCAGCTTGCCCAATGCATCGGCTACACCCAGTACATAGCTGAGGTCGGCAGAACCGTCTTCACCCGGCGGTGTGGGTAAAGCCAGAAATACAATGGCCGCATCTTCAATACCCGCGGCCAGTTCTGTGGTAAAACGTAACCGGTTCTCTTTCAGGTTACGCAGGAATATTTTCTCCAGTCCAGGTTCATAGATGGTAATTTCGCCCCGACTGAGTTTGGCAACTTTCTGCTCGTCAATATCAATACACACTACCTTATTACCCGTTTCGGCAAAACAGGTACCGGTCACCAATCCAACATAACCCGTTCCTATAACTGCTATCTTCATATTATCTGTTCACGTATGTTAAAACCTGTTGGGTAATATAAGCCAGTTGTTCTTCTTCCATTTCGGTATGCACCGGCAAGGAAATCACACGCTGTGTTAACCAATCTGTTGTATCCAGCTGATATTCGGGTAAGCCAAAGGACTGGAACATGGCTTGTTTGTGACCGGGTACCGGATAATAGATCATGGATGGCACTTTTTTCTCTGCCAGCCAGGCCGATAAACCATCGCGGTCTACATCGTTTAATACCAGTGTGTACTGGTGGTAAACGTGTTTGGTATATGGTGCTACATAAGGAGTAATAATTTTGGCGTTGCCTTCAAATGCATGGTTGTAGTATGCAGCGACTGATTGCCTCGCGGCATTGTATGCATCCAGTCTGGCCAGTTTTACATTTAAAATAGCAGCCTGTATACTATCGAGACGGGAATTACATCCCACCATTTCATGGTAATATCTTTTTTGCTGACCATGGTTAGCAATCATTTTCAGTTTAGCGGCCAGTGCATCATCATTCGTAAACATGGCTCCCCCATCGCCATAAGCACCGAGGTTTTTACTGGGATAAAATGATGTGCAACCGATATGTCCGATTGATCCTGCTTTTTTTACCGTACCATCACTGAAGGTATAATCACAGCCAATGGCCTGCGCATTGTCTTCAATCACAAAAAGTTTATGTTCAGCAGCAATCTGCATGATGGCTTCCATATTGGCTGCCTGTCCGTACAAGTGTACCGGTACAATAGCTTTGGTACGGGGTGTGATGGCTTTGCGCAAGGATTCCGGATCCATGCAAAAAGTCTTGGCATCAACCTCCACAAAAACAGGCTTGAGTCGCAACAGGGCCACCACTTCTGTAGTAGCAATATAGGTAAACGAGGGGGTGATCACTTCATCACCCGGCTCCAGTCCCAGTGCCATCATGGCAATCTGTAAGGCATCTGTACCATTGGCGCAGGGAATGGTATGTTTAACACCGAGGTAATTGGATAGTCCGGCTGCCAGTTCCTGTACGGGTTTACCATTGATATAGTTGGCATTGTCTAATACATCCTGAATGGCCGCATCCACTGCCTGTTTGATCTGCAGGTATTGCGCCTTGGTATCTACCATCTGTATGGGTCGCATGCACGTTTTCTTTAATTCTGGCAAAACTACTGCAAAAAGCCCTTGTTTGCTCCCCGGTTCTGGATAATAAGCCCTGAAAACAATAGGGTTAAAGTTGTTTATTTGTGGTAATAATTAACCTGCTTTGCTGATCCTCTACCGCATATTTGTTTGGTTATATCCCCTGGTGGCCAGGGTGCTGGCCTGGAAACAGGTTAAAGCCCGTCGTTGGGTAGATGGCAGGAAACAGGTCTGGACCGGTCTCGCAGCACTGGAGCAACAGAGGCATCCCGGGCAGCCCCTGGTTTGGATGCATTGCTCTTCTCTGGGTGAATTTGAACAGGGCCGTCCCGTATTGGAAGCCATTCGTCTGCAGTATCCCGGTCATTTGATCCTGCTGAGTTTTTTCTCTCCATCGGGTTATGAAGCCAGTAAAAATTATGCCGGCGCCGATCATATTTGTTACCTGCCCATGGACCAGCCCGGACATGCCCGGAAATTTCTTGACCTGGTTAAACCCGATCTGGTTCTGTTCGTGAAATATGAATTCTGGCATTATTACCTGCAAGCCATCCGTCAGCGGCATATCCCCCTCGTGCTGGTTTCCGGTATTTTCAGGAACAGCCAGCCTTTTTTCCGCTGGTATGGGCGTTTCCACCGCAATATGCTGGCTTGTTTCTCACAGATTTTTGTCCAGAATGAAGACTCCCGTCAGCTGCTGGCAGGTATCGGGTTCAATGCAATTACCCATATCAGTGGAGATACCCGATTCGACCGGGTTCGTACCATTGCAGCTGCAGCCAGAACATTTCCGCAGATCGATGCATTTTGTAATGGTCACCAGGTAATTGTGGCGGGTAGTACTTGGACCGAAGACGATGAAGTGCTGGATCATTTTGCCAATACCCGTTTAACGCTTCGTTTCATCATTGCCCCGCACGATATTGAACAAGAAAGACTGGATGAGTGTCTTCATTTATATCATCAGTCCATTCTCTATTCCCGTTATTGTGAGCTGACAGCAGCCGGACAGCCCACCGATGTGTATCGTGTATTGATCATTGATAATGTTGGCATGTTGAGTAGTTTATACCGTTATGCCAGCATTGCACTGGTAGGCGGTGGTTTTGGCGATGAGGGTGTGCACAACACTTTGGAAGCTGCTGTATACGGTATACCGGTTCTGATGGGACCCGTATATGATAAATATGCGGAAGCGGTAGCACTGGTTGACTGCGGGGGGGCTATTCCGGTCATTGATGCGCTGGAACTGGAGACCGAGCTGGATGCATTACTGGGAGATGCTGATTATTACAGGGATGCTGCAAAAGCCGCCGGCAACTATGTTGCTTCAGCTGCCGGGGCTACCGCAAAAATCATGGATTATATTCAGGCAAAACGCCTTTTAACCAATTGATCGAAGAGTTTTACCGCTTCGCACTGCTCATCCCATCCCATTTTTACTTTCAATTCCCGTTCGATCCAATAGCGGGCTTCCGCGTAAATCGTGAAATTATTGATGGTCTTGATGCTTCGCTCATAAGTACTCTCATCACCTCTGAAAAGATTATTGACAAAGAGGTAGCGGTCATTGATGCCAACAGCTTTGCGCAAATCACGGATGGGGGCATCCTGCAGCATGGTTGCCAATTCCACTTTTTCCTCCCGCAGCATTTCATTCAACTCATGTCCCTGTGGTTGCTGCATAACCAATACCTCATTCAGCTCGTATATTTCTTTTTCACCCGCCGGTTCCTGGTGAACCATGGTGGGTATTTCTGTGGGCATATCAAAAATCCAGTTCGTATCTGTTGTTTCCGGATCGGTTACCGGTGCTGGTTCGGCCAGCGTTACTTCAACCGCAGACACGGCAACCGGTGCTGGTACTGTTTCTTCCGGAACAGCGATGGAGTCCGACTCATCATGAACGGGTGTATAGACAGGCATGGCCTGCGCGGTTACCGGCATCATGACAGATACTTTACCCCGGGTTGATGTGGGCATTTGTTGTAATTCACGCTGCAGCTCAGCCAGTAATAAACCGGCTGCTACGGATAATTTCTCCGCATCGGCCTGCTGGGCGTATAAGTCCCTGAGCTTTTCTATCAGTGTGCCTACTCTTTCCATGGTTGACAAAAGTTTGGGGGATCAGGCGAAAACTCAAGTTACAAACGAATTCCGGTACATTTTATTATAGACTTACTAAAATTACTGCCATCCACCACCCAATGACCGGTATAAATCCACCTGGGCCAGTAAAACAGACCGGTAAGTAGCAACGGATTCCAGTTGAGCCTCCAGGTAGCTCTTCTGGGCAGTGATCACTTCCAGGTATGAGGCATAACCCGTGAGGTATAGCTCCCTGGCCGAACCCACTGCCTCGTCCAATGCCGTAGCTTCTTTTTTCTTGAGCTCGTGTATGGAGCTATGGTTACCAATAGCACTCAAACTGGTTTCCACTTCCTGGAAGGCCTGCATAACAGTCTGCCGGTACCCATGCCATGCTTCTCCCTCTGAAGCTGCCGCCTGTTCCAGACTCGCTTTCAACTGGTTACGGTTGAGCACGGGCGCTGCCAGTCCGCCGGCGAATCCATACGCCACTGAGGCCGGATTGATCCATTGCGCCAGGTTGAATGAGTTGAATGCCACATAGGGCGCAATGGTAAAAGCCGGTAAAAAAGATTTCCGGGCAGCGGCAATTTCCCGGTCGGCCGACAGCAGTTGCAGGGTCGCCGCCTGTATATCGGGCCGGCGCAGCAATAATCCCGATGGCAGACCTGTTCGCCGATCTACGGCCAGTTGCTGATCAAAGAGCTGTTTTTTTCTTGTTATGGGCTGCGGAAATCGGCCGAGCAGCAGGTTCAACCCGTTCTCTGTTTCCACCAGGGCCTGTTTCACACGGATGAGATAACTACTGGTACTATACAATTGTGCTTCAAACTGTTTCACTGCCAGCTCGGTGGCCCTACCGCCCGTTTTCTGGATGCGGATCACATTCAATGCATCTTCCTGGAGGCGCTTGTTTTTCTCCACGATATCCAGTTCAGTGTCCAGCGACAGCAATTCATAATACAACTGCGCAATCTGTGCTACCAATTGGGTAACCAGCCATTGTCGCTCTTTCTCCGAAGCCAATAACCGGGAGAATGCCGCTTTCTTCTTATCGTTCAACCGGCCCCAGATATCCATTTCCCAACTGCTGCGGAAACCCATCCACAAATCGGGTGTAACCACCGGTATACGCTGGTCTTTGGAAATATTGGGTGACAGGTTGGTATCGAAATTACCCACACCATCGATCGTGTATTTTCCAAACTTGGTCACCCCCCCTCCCAACATGGCTTCGAGCATGGGCAACCGGGCATTGCGTGCCAGTAATAATTGGGTCTGTGCCGACCGGATACGCTGCAAAGCCATACCCAGACCGGGATTATTCTCCAAACCGGTTTGAATCAGTGATTGTAAAGTGGTATCGCTGAAAAATGATTTCCAGTTAACATCAGCCATACTCCCCGAGTCGCGGGAATGATGCTGAAATGTTTCCGGTAGTTTGAGGTCTTTGTTCACCCTAGCTGTTTGCGGTGTTCGGCAGGCTGCCAGCAGGAGCAGACCCAGGATAATAGTATAGCGATTGATGGAATATAACATGAGTAACTGTTGAATGATTATTGATCTGAAAATTGTTCGGTATGGTCTTCGGTTACAGCAACGGGTTTGGCTGGCTTACGGGCTGTTTTTTCGGACAGTGTGGCAAAGAGATAATACAGACCCGGGATAACCAGCACACCAAAAATGGTTCCGATGAGCATACCACCGGCCGCTGCTGTACCAATAGAACGGTTACCCATGGCACCAGCGCCACTGGCAATACACAGCGGCATCAAACCGGCAATAAAAGCGAAAGAAGTCATGAGAATGGGACGCAAGCGCGACACAGCCCCTTCCACCGCTGCCTCTGCAATGCGGAATCCTTGTTTACGCCGTTGAATGGCGAATTCTACAATCAGGATAGCATTCTTTCCCAATAACCCGATCAGCATTACCAGTGCCACTTGTGCATAAATATTATTTTCCAGGCCCAGCAATTTCAGGCTGATAAAAGCACCGAAAATACCAGCGGGCAAGGAAAGAATTACCGAAAGCGGCAAGAGAAAACTTTCATACTGGGCTGCCAGCAGGAGATATACAAAAATCAAACAGATCAGGAAAATGAATACAGCCTGGTTGCCGGATAATATCTGTTCACGTGTCATACCCGACCACTCATAATCAAAGCCCCTGGGTAATACGCGCTGAGCAGTTGCTTCCAGGGTTTTAATGGCATCACCACTGCTGAAACCTGGCGCCGCATCTCCGCTGATCAATGCAGCTGTATACATATTGTAGCGCGTTAATTGCTCTGGTCCGAATACCCTTTCCAGTTTTACAAAAGTGGAATAAGGAACCATTTCACCCCGGTTGTTCTTTACATAGAGATGCAATATATCCTCCGGTTTGCCCCGGTATTCCGGATAAGCCTGTACCATTACTTTGTACATCTGTCCGAAGCGGATAAAATTTGTTGCATAATAACTACCCACCAGTGTCTGCAGGGTACTCATCGCATTATCAATGCTTACTCCCTTTTGTGCCGCCATATCTTCATCCACATGAATAAGGTATTGGGGGAAATTGGGATCGAAACTGGTGAATGCAGCGCCGATGACTCTGGTCTGTTTTAATGAATCAATCAGCATATTGGTTACCGCAGCTGTACGCGCCAGATTACCCGCACCTGTTTTATCGAGGATACGCATTTCAAAACCACTGGCATTACCAAATCCAGGTACTGTGGGTGGCGGGAAGAATTCAATGGATGCATCTTTGATATTGTTGGTTTTGGCCCTTAACTGTTCAATCATCTCCTGAACCGATACGGATCTTTCTTTCCATGGTTTGAGATTGATCATAGCCATACCATAAGAAGCACCCGCCACTTCTGTTACCAGACTATACCCTGAAAGGGTGGAAATATTCTCTACACTTTCCATGGATGATGCCGCTTCCTGCACCTGTTTCATCACAGCTTCTGTTCTTTCCACAGTAGAGCCCGGCGGTGTATTGATGTTCACATAGATCATACCCTGATCTTCGGTGGGGATAAAACCCGTTGGCAATATGGCTGCCGATCCCCAGGTTGCCAGGAAGAAAGCACCCAGTAATACAAGTGTTACCAGCCTGCGTCCGGCTATTGCTGTTATCCAGCGCTGGTATCGATTCGCAGTTTTATCATAACCACGGTTAAAGCCCGCAAAGAATTTCTGCAAAGCATTCTTTTTGGCAGGAACGGTTGTATGGCGCAGCATCAGAGCGCACAAGGCCGGTGTGAGTGTTACGGCATTGATACCGGATATTACAATTGAAATAGCCAGTGTAAGTGAAAACTGGCGATAGAATACCCCAACAGGACCAGAAAGGAATGCTACGGGTATAAATACCGCAGACATAACCACTGTAATGGCAATCAATGCACCACTGATCTCTTTCATGGCTGCGATGGTGGCATCCATCGCCGACAAATGGTGTTCCGTCATTTTTACGTGTACCGCTTCCACCACTACAATGGCATTATCCACCACAATACCAATGGCCAGTACCAGTGCAAACAGGGTAAGCAGGTTAATGGAGAAGCCCAACATTTGCATGAAAGCGAGCGTACCAATCAGTGCCACAGGTACGGCCAATGCAGGAATAAGAGTGGAGCGAAAATCCTGGAGGAACAGGAATACCACCACAAACACCAGCAGGAAAGCTTCAAAAAGGGTCTTCACCACTTCCTGTATGGATGCATCCAGGAAGCGGGATACATCGTAAGCAAAATTGTAGGTCATGCCCGGCGGGAAAGAAGTTTCTTTCAATTCCGCCATGCGGTTCTTAACATTCTGAATCACTTCCCTTGCATTTGAACCCGGCCTTTGTTTCAACATGATGGAGGCAGAGGGTCGGCCATCGGTTTTGGAGACCATGCTGTATGTCATGGATCCAAATTCAATATCGGCCACATCTTTCAGCCGTAAAACCGATCCATTCTGCTCTGCACGGATAACCATATTTTCATAATCCTTGGCTTCGGCTCTTTTGCCGGTATAACGCAATACGTATTGCAGTGATCCTGCATTGCGACCGGAGCTTTCCCCGGTTTTACCAGGTGCGGCTTCCACATTCTGATTGCGCAGTGCATCCACTACATCCTGTGCGGAAATATTATACGACAACATCCGGTCTGGCCTCAGCCATACACGCATGGCATATTCCCGTGAGCCCATGATTTCTGCAAAACCTACGCCGTCGATCCGCTTCAGTTCCTGCAGGATATTGATGTCGGCAAAATTGTAAATGAATTGTTCATCAGCTGTGCTGTCTTCACTCATCACATTCAGGTAGAGCAGCATACTGTTCACTTCCTTTTCCGTAGTCACACCGGCTTTAATAACTTCTTCCGGCAGTTCATCCAATACTGTTGTCACACGGTTCTGCACGTTTACCGCTGCCTGATCGGGATCGGTACCTACTTTGAAAGCAATAGATATGAGGGTAATACCATTATTACTGGATACCGACGACATGTACGTCATTCCCGGCACTCCATTAATGGCTCTTTCGAGCGGCGTTGCTACTGCTTTCGCACAGACTTCGGCATTGGCACCTGTATATTTGGCTGTTACGGTTACAGAAGGCGGAACGATATCGGGAAATTGTGTTACCGGCAAACCAAACAGGGCCAGTACACCCAACAGGGTAATCAACAAAGAAATAACCAGCGACAGTACAGGCCGCTTAATAAATATATCGAACATCAGATTTATTGTTTGGAGTAAGCAATGAGATTTTCAGCGGTAACCAGTTTGGGTTTGATGCGAGCACCATCTCGGATGGATTGTACACCTTCAAACACAATTTTTTCGCCTGGCCTTATGCCTTGTTCAACAATGTAGTAGTCGGCAACCCGTTTACTGTACGTAAAGCCCCGCATTTTTACTACATTATCATTCCCTACTACAAACACATAGTTCTTATCCTGAACTTCAAAAACAGATTTCTGTGGAACGAGCATGGTGTTTTTGACTTCACTCATCAGCCGCACTTTACCGGAAGCACCATGTTTTAATAATTTACCCGGATTGGGGAATCTCGCCCGGAATGCAATGGCTCCGGTGTTTTCATTGATTTCTCCGTCCATGGTTTCGATTCTACCGGCATAAGGATATTCACTGCCATCGGTAAGGATGAGCCGAATGGGCTTATTATGTCCGCTTGCACTACCCATATCTTTTTTATAGCGCAGGTATTCATTTTCGGAAACATGGAAATAAGCAAATACATCATGCACATCCGAAATAGTAGTGAGCAGGGTTCCTTCGTCGATCAGGCTTCCGATTTTCAAAGGGATACGATCGATCACGCCATCAAAGGGCGATAATATGCTGGTAAGGGTTAGTTTGTTTTGCGCACTGGTTTCCACGGCTTTGGCCTCTTCCACACGGGCTTTGGCAGCACGGAGCTTGGCCGATGCCAGTTCATATTCGGTAGCAGCTATAACTTTTTTATCGACCAGTACTTTTATACGATCCAGTTCGAGTTCGGCTGCTTTGGCTTCTGCCTGTGTATTGGAAACACTGGCTTTTGCTTTAGCCAGTTCCGTTACATATTCCAGGTTCTGAATCTGAAACAAGACCTGTCCTTTTTTCACTTCCTTTCCTTCATCTACAAAAATCTGGTCGAGGAAGCCCTGAACTCGTGCGCGGATTTCCACGTTTTTAACAGCCTGTATATTGGATACATAATCGGTAAGCAGCAGGGTGTCTTTATGCCTAATTTCCAATACCGGCATTTCAGCTGGTTCCTCCTGCGCACTTGCTTTTGGGTTTTGTTTACATGCAGTAACAACACAGATAATACCTATAACTAAGGGTAAAAATGATTTCATTTTCGGTTAACATTAATTGAATGAAGCACTGATATACAGTCATACGCCCTGTATCTACGGGGCGTATCAATACTTGAAATGATGAGCGTGACTTGTACTCAGAACGGTGTTAACCGGAAAAGGAAACTATACACTTCTCCATTCGGAGCTGGTGATAATTGACGGGAAGGAATGGGATCAGATCCGGCCGACAGCATCGGTGGCACCGGGCTTATGGCAAATGAAGCGAATGGCTTTTTTTCGGCGGGAGCCCGCAGGCTGCTGATTTTACCATTTGTGCGGAATATGCTGTAATGAATACCCTGTTCCTCGTTGTTGGGAATATTATCGGAAAGCCCGTGAACAGATTCCAGCAAAAACTCAATCAGGGTGAAAGATTCGGTCTTGTTGTACTGAAGCTCATCTGCCTCGGCCGATACTTTTACGTTCAGAAAGTAGCCACCCGGTCTTGCCGTAACTATATTGGCAAAACTGAGTAATAACAGCAGTACGACATACTTTTTGAGTAAACCTTTCATAGAAAGAATGACCTTACTGCTCAGGGTAGGGTGATCAATGCTTTATTTGCAGAACAAATTTACGAAAATAAGCTTGAATTAAAGTAATTTGCCTGCTTCCACACAGCCAAGTTTAACATGTTTATAGAACCTAATCTTACCGGTGAACGCAGAGGATGGATTGAAGTCATCTGTGGCAGTATGTTCAGCGGCAAAACCGAAGAATTGATCCGCCGACTGAAAAGGGCCAAAATTGCCAACCTGCGGGTAGAAATTTTCAAACCCGCCATTGATGTCCGTTACGATGAAACACAGGTAGTTAGTCATGATGCCAACAGCATCCACTCCACCCCTATTGAAAATTCCCAAACCATTTTATTAATGGCGCAGGATGTTGATGTAGTTGGTATTGATGAAGCCCAGTTTTTTGATGACCAGATCATGCATGTCTGTGAAACACTGGCACTGAGGGGTATCCGGGTTATTGTAGCCGGACTGGATATGGACTATCTGGGGCGGCCATTCGGACAGATGCCCAACTTACTGGCCATTGCAGATTATATTACCAAGCTACATGCCATTTGCATGAAATGTGGGAATATCGCTAATATTTCATATCGTAAAACAAACGATGACGGACAGGTATTACTGGGGGAAAAAGAAACGTATGAACCCCGCTGCCGGAAATGTTTCCATGAAAAATAACCGCCCCATACTTACACTGGTCCGTAAAGACATCTTGCTGGAAATCCGCCAGCAATACACGTTGTATGGTGTATTACTCTATATCGCTTCCACCATTTTTGTTGTTTACCTGTCCATGGGACAACCCGAAGAATCTGTCTGGAACAGCTTGTTTTGGGTAATCCAGCTTTTTGTTTGTGTGAACGCGGTAGCCAAAAGCTTTTTACAGGAAAGCCGGGGCCGCATGCTGTACTTTTATTCCATAGCCGGTGCACGCGATTTCATACTGGCTAAGCTGCTGTTCAACCTGGTACTCATGCTGGTTATGAGTTTTCTGGGCTTATGTGTGTTCACCCTGTTATTGGGCAATCCGCTGGAGCACTGGTTCCGTTTCATGGGTATTGCCTGTCTGGGAGGCATCAGCCTTAGCCTGGTCTTTACTTTTCTGGCCGCCATTGCCGCCAAAGCACAGCAACAGGCAGCCATGATGGCCATCATGGGATTCCCCCTGATCATTCCGCAGTTACTCTTGTTGATGAAAATAGCCGGAACAGCTTTCTCCGATATCATCCAGGGAGGCTGGTGGCAAATGGTCTTCCTTTTAATCGGCCTCGACTGCCTCGTCATTGCACTTGCCGTGATTCTGTTTCCTTTTTTGTGGAAAGACTGATGTGGTATCGTTGTGGTTAATAATAATTAACCCTACCCCTAATAATTAACCCCACCCAATACCTTCCCGGTTAAAACCGCAGATGCCTTACAGTAAGCCCGTCATTAATCAGTTGCATCAGTGAATCGATTCCAATGCGTAAGTGTTTTTCCACAAACTGTTCGGTTACTTTTTTATCGGAAGCTTCTGTTTTAACCCCATCGGGAACCATGGGCTGATCGCTTACCAGCAATAATGCGCCGGTAGGTATTTTATTGTAAAAACCAACCGTGAAGATGGTGGCTGTTTCCATATCAATAGCATACGCCCTTACTTTGGTGAGATAGGCTTTAAACTCTTCGTCGTGTTCCCATACCCGGCGGTTAGTGGTATACACGGTACCGGTCCAGTAGTCCACTTTATAATCTCGTATGGTGGTTGAAATAGCTTTCTGTAAAGCGAATGCAGGCATAGCAGGTACTTCAGGAGGAAAATAGTCATTGGAAGTACCTTCTCCCCGGATGGCGGCGATGGGCAGGATCAGATCACCCAGTTTATTGCGGCGTTTGAGACCACCACACTTGCCCAGGAATAAAACCGCTTTGGGCTCAATGGCTGTCAGCAGATCCATGATGGTGGCAGCACCCGGACTCCCCATGCCAAAATTAATAATGGTAATTCCGTTGGCCGTTGCACATTGCATAGGTCTGTCGGCACCCACCACTTTCACTTTATTCCATTTGGCAAACATGTGCACATAATTGCTGAAATTGGTGAGCAGGATATACTCGCCGAAATTTTCGATTTTTTCCCCTGTATAGCGGGGTAACCAGTTATTGACGATCTCAGATTTCGTTTTCATATTCCTGAAAAATTTAGGATTTGCCGGGTATCTTTGAACAAGTTAATTGGCTAAAATACAAAAAAAATAGTTGCCCTGCAAGCTTTATGATCCCTATTCAGTACCCACAGTATGCCCCCCGGCTAAAACAGGAAGGTGAACGCGACTGGATATTTGATCCTTTGCGGAGAAAATGGGTTCGGCTTACGCCCGAAGAATGGGTACGGCAACATTTTATGCAATACCTCATTCAAACCATGCAATACCCGGCAAGCCTTATAGCCGTAGAAAAAGAAATACTGCTGGGTGAACGGAAAAAACGATTCGATATCCTGGTCTATAAAGACCAGCAACCCTGGCTGATGGTAGAATGCAAGGAAATGAATACACCACTTACAGAACAGGTAGTCAGCCAGGTATTACAGTACAACATCAGCCTGCAGGTACAATACCTGATCATAACCAACGGAAAAGAAACCCGTGGTGTTCGCGTACAGGCCGGTAGTATTGAAGCGCTGGCACAATTACCTGCATACGGATAAAAAAAATCCGGGACCAGCAGTAAAAGCGGCCCCGGATCAGTATAGGTGTTAAACCGATTAAGGGAAAATACCCAGTTCGGCGTAAGATGTTCCTACTTTATTAATCGCACATACATAAGCAGCTGTACGCATATCGGGAATCTCCGGATTCTTTTTCCAGATCTCCATGATTTCGCGGGTAGCAGTAATCATGGTTTCCTCTAGTCCGCTGTGTACCAGGTCTACTTCCTCAGGGCCATGCATGATGAACTTGCGTTCTTTTTCACTCACATTTTTGCCTGTCAGTCCTTCAATCGTTCCGAGGATATGACTGTTCAGGTTTTCTGTAAAGCGCTTTTCCATGCGACCATAACGAACGTGGCTGAGGTTTTTCAACCACTCGAAATAGGATACGGTAACACCGCCTGCATTCAGGTACATATCGGGTACAACCAATACACCTTTCGCAGCCAATATCTCATCGGCTTCCGGAGTCAATGGTCCGTTGGCAGCTTCACCAATAATTTTTGCTTTTACATTGGGAGCGTTCTCACCATTGATCACATTTTCCAAAGCGGCGGGAATCAGGATATCACATTCCAGTTCCAGGGCATCTGAACTCTTGGCCAGGTTGGTGGCTCCGGGAAAATTCAGGATAGAACCGGTAGCCTTTCTATGCTGGAATACTTCATCTTCATTCAAACCATCTGCATTGTAAATAGCACCTTCATATTCAGCAATAGCTACTACTTTGGAACCATGCTCACGGAAGAATTTAGCACTGTGGTATCCCACATTACCCAGTCCTTGCACTACAATGGTTTTGCCTTCCACACCAGTGGTCAGTCCGCGCTGCTGCATAACATCAGCCATGCTGCACACTTCGCGGATACCGAAGAATACACCCAGTCCGGTTGCTTCTTTACGGCCACGTACCCCACCCTGTGTTACGGGTTTACCGGTTACACAACCGGCAGCATCAATCTCACCGGGTTTGAGAGAAGCGTAGGTATCCACGATCCAGGCCATTTCTCTTTCACCGGTTCCGTAATCGGGCGCAGGTACATCAATACCAGGTCCGATAAAGTTTTTCTTTACCAGTTCAGCCGTGTAACGACGTGTGATTTTTTCCAGTTCATATGCACTGTAGTTGCGGGGGTTGATTTTGATACCACCTTTACCGCCACCAAAAGGCACATTCACAATAGCACATTTGTACGTCATGAGTGAAGCCAGGGCCATTACTTCATCCTGATTTACTTCATCACTAAAGCGGATACCACCTTTACAGGGTGATTTGTGCTGCGAATGCTGCACCCGGTAAGCTTCAATAACCTCAATACGGCCATCATCCATCTTCACAGGAAAACGCATACTGTAAATGCTGTTACAGGCTTTGATCTGTTCCAGTAATCCTTTTTCCCAATTAGTAAAGAGGGCCGCTTTATCAAAACTTCTTTCCACACTCTGGAAGAAGCTATACGGTTTGTGATCTGACATGAGCGAATCGTTTTTGTTTTTGACTTATGTTCAGGGAAGCAGGCTTCCCGTTATTTATTTTTCCAGTTTACTGATCTTCCGATCGAGTGCGAAAACGTAGGCAAATAATCCAATCAAGATGGTAACCACTACCGCCATAACTACATAGATTTTTCCATTGCTTCGCATCACGTCGGTTTGCCCCACTGCTTCCTGGGCAGAAACACCCAAACCAACCAGCAGGGCCATAACCAGCAAGATGCCTGTTCTGATTTTATTCATGAGCATGTTTTTGTTCTTTAATAATTTGATAACGGATGCGTAATGTACTGATCCATACACCCAAGAGGGTCCACCCTATTACAGCCGGATAAAACACGGTACGCATCTGGGCATCCATATCTTTTCCGTTAATACCCGGATTCCCTTCACTGCCCTGACCACCCGGATGTAATGATTCCGTTAATCGTGGTAAAATCCAGAGCGTTGGGAACAGCATGAAAAAAGCGAAAATATTGTATACCGCACCAATCCTTGCTTTCTTCTCCTCATCATTCATACTGCCACGTAATACAAAGTAGGCCAGGTAAATCAAGATAGCAATGGCTGCTCCGTTTTGTTTGGGATCACCCGACCAGGGACTACCCCACTGGTAATTGGCCCAGATGGCTCCGGTAACCAATCCGAGTAACCCAAAAATAGTCCCACTCGCAGCAAATGCAACTGCATAATAATCGTGACGGGGATTTTGTGTACGCAGGTAACGGATGGCGTAAACCAATGAAACGCCCAGGAGGATCATCATCGCAAACCACATGGGCACATGGAAAAAGAAATTGCGGATCGACTCCTGCATTCGGTCATCCAGCCTGGGCACCTTCACCAGGAACCCATACGTACAGGTATAAACAAGCAAGAGAAATGATAATATCTTCCACCAGGCTTTTCGAATCATGAG
>JAACZQ010000017.1 GCA_009996675.1 Chitinophagaceae bacterium | reverse complement strand
ACAATTTCAAACTAACAACTGTGAGCGCAAAAATAAGCCAAAGCCATGCACAAAACGATTCCTTGCATAAAATATTCCGCTTTCCGGAATTTCCCCGTTTACAAGCCGTTTAATAGACAAAAGGAGCTTACATTGCAATAATTAACTATGACCGAACCCATTCTGGAAATCCGGGACCTTTGTGTAGATTTTACATCTGGCACCCGTGCCATCCACCACCTGCATCTTACGCTCCATAAGGGCGAAATACTGGCCCTGGTTGGCGAATCGGGTTCCGGGAAATCGGTCAGTTCCCTTTCCATACTGCAGTTATTACCCAGCCCCCCGGCCCTTTATCCCCAGGGCGAAATCCTGTTCCACCAGCAAAACCAGGTCATTGATCTGTTAAAAGCTTCCGAAACCACCCTGGAACAGATACGCGGACATAAAATAGCCATGATTTTCCAGGAACTCATGACGGCATTAAACCCCGTACTTACCTGTGGTTTTCAGGTTTGTGAAGCTATTCAGAAACACCTGGGACTGGATAAACAGGCGGCCCGCGAAAAAACCATTGCCTTATTTGAGCAGGTAAAACTGCCCAATCCTGCTGCTATATGTAACCGGTATCCGCATCAGCTCAGTGGCGGGCAGAAACAGCGGGTGATGATTGCAATGGCCATGAGCTGCGAACCTGCCCTACTTATCTGTGATGAGCCCACTACGGCCCTGGATGTAACGGTTCAGCAAAAAATACTGGTGTTACTCAAAGAACTGCAACAGGCCAATGGTATGGGCATTCTATTCATCACCCATGACCTTGGACTGGTGGCTTCTTTTGCAGACCGTGTGGCAGTCATGTATAAGGGCCGCGTAGTGGAAAACAATAACACCCATACCCTGTTCAATAATCCACAGCACCCCTATACCAAAGCCTTACTGGCCTGCCGGCCTGCCCTGCATCCCAAAGGAGAAAAATTACCTGTTGTGAGTGATTTCATGGAGCAGGATGTCAATGGCAAGATCATCGAAAAAACAAGACCCGCTGCCGTTTCCTCCATACCACAAACCCTGGTGAGCGCAGATCAGTCACCCCTGGTAGCAGTAAAAGACCTACATATCTGGTATCCGACCCGTAAAAACCTGTTGGGCAAACCCCTTGAGTGGATGAAGGCCGTGAATGGAGTTAGCTTTAATGTTTACCCCGGCGAAACACTGGGCCTGGTGGGAGAATCGGGTTGTGGCAAAACCACCCTGGGAAGAGCCATCCTGGGATTAACCCCCATACAGTCGGGCCACATTTTATATAAAGGCGTTCCGGTTAGTCAGCAGGACCGGAAAACCTGGTTACCCCTGCGCCGGGAAATGCAGCTGATATTCCAGGACCCCTATGCTTCCTTAAACCCTAGGATACGGATTGGCCCGGCAATTGCAGAGCCGCTGCTGGTACATGGTCTTGCGCGCAATGCCGCCGAAGCCAGGGAACAGGTGATTGAACTGCTCGAAAAAGTAAACCTGCAGGCCGATTACTATCATCGTTTCCCCCATGAATTCAGCGGCGGACAAAGACAGCGGATTGTTATTGCCAGGGCACTGGCGCTGAAACCATCTTTTGTGGTTTGTGATGAAAGTGTGGCGGCGCTGGACGTGAGCGTACAGGCACAGGTATTGAACCTGCTGAATGAACTGAAACAGGATTTTGGATTCACCGCGCTGTTCATTTCACACGATCTGTCGGTTGTCAAATACCTGAGCGACCGTATCATTGTAATGCAAAAAGGCCAGATAGTAGAGAGCGGAGACCCGCAGTCCATTTACACCCGCCCGGCCAATCCCTATACCCGGGAATTGATCGATGCCATTCCCGGCACACCGGATTCTCGGTAAGTCCGGGATTTTTCGTACCTTTGCCGACTTCACAAAAAAATCATGCCGTAACATGAAATTATCACAGTTTAAGTTCGACCTCCCCCTCAACCTGATTGCCCAGAACCCCACCAAACGCCGAGAAGACAGCCGTATGATGGTGGTTGATCGCAAGACAGGACACATGGAAAACAAGCATTTCAGGGATATCCTGGAATACTTCGATGACAAAGATGTATTTGTAGTTAATAACACCAAGGTTTTCCCTGCCCGTATGTATGGCCGCAAGGAAAAAACCGGTGCTAAAATTGAAGTGTTCCTGCTCCGTGAACTGAATAAACCCAACCGTTTATGGGATGTGATCGTTGATCCCGCCCGTAAAATCCGCGTGGGTAATAAGCTCTACTTCGGTGAGAACGAAGAGCTGGTTGCCGAAGTAATCGACAATACCACAAGCCGCGGAAGAACCATCCGCTTCCTTTGGGATGATGATGATGAAAGCTTCAAAAAAATGCTGGAATTCCTGGGAGAAACCCCGCTTCCCAAATACATCAAGCGCAAACCCGATGAGGAAGATAAAGAGCGTTACCAGACGGTTTATGCCAAACACGAAGGTGCAGTAGCAGCTCCTACCGCTGGTTTACACTTCAGTAAGGAATTGATCAAACGTTGCGAAATCCTGGGTATCCGTTTTGCAGAAGTCACCCTGCATACCGGCCTGGGTACGTTCCGTCCCATTGAAGTGGAAGACCTCAGCAAACATAAAATGGATGCAGAATATTATGCGATCACGGAAGAAGCTTGTCGCATTGTAAACAAAGCCAAGGAAAACGGACACCGCATTTGCTCCATCGGTACCACCACCATGCGCGCCATGGAAAGCAGCTTCACTGCACAAAAACTGCTGAAGCCCAGCGAAGGATGGACCAATCACTTCATTCATCCGCCATACAACTTCAATGTAGCCGACAGCCTGGTTACCAATTTTCATTTACCTAAAACCAGCCTGCTGATTATGACCTGCGCTTTTGCCGGTTATGATCTGGCAATGGAAGCGTATAAAAAAGCCATCAAGGATAAGTATCGTTTCTTCAGTTATGGAGATGCGCTGCTGATCCTCTGATACAAGGAATATACACCACATAAAGAAGCCATCCGTGTTGAGCGGATGGCTTTTTCATTTAACAACCAACAACTCCATATACCCTATTGAAGTTGTAGAACCGTGAATCTGAAACCTCTTACTAAACTAACAAACATTAGTAACAAGTCTGGTATAAAACTGCAACTTTTTTTTGAAAAACGCAAATTCCTGCATTAAAAAATGCAGAAATAGTCTAATCAGCACAAAATCAAGCGTTTATTTGCTTTTTTCTTCCAGGGAACGGCGAAGTTGTTCCAGGTTGCGCTCCATCATGGGGCCCAGTATTTTATCGTTCATCATGGAGGCAAATTTTTCCCAGGGGTACCAGGAAAGCTTTTGTTCAAACTGCCATTGTACAATTGTTACCTGCTGCTGGGGTTGAACAATCCAGCGCAGGGTACTTAACTGCGGGGCCGTACGATGATTATCCCAGAGCGATACAACAGTTGTATCTGTTACCGATTGTATGGTGACCATTGTGTTGCCAATGACGGCCTGAGTGGCTGATTGTATATGCACAGAAGTATCCGTCATGCCTTCCATCCAACCCTGCCATTGACGGATGTCTGCGGTATGTGCACGGATACTGTCGGGCGCAGCTGCAATATTTACCGCACGCGATACCAGTACATGGGACGGGAGCAGCGCACTCACACCGAATGAAACCACAAACAATATCAACAGGCTGATGAGGGCCAATTTCAGCAAACGCATATTACTCCCATTTAAAGGTTTTGAAAGCCAATGCATAAACAACCACCATCCACCCGCCCAGTATCAACAGTTCTTTGCTGCAACTGGCCAGGCTGGCACCTTCAAATGCAATATTGCGCATGGCATTATTGAAATGTGTTAATGGCAATACCTTACAAATAGGTTGTAACCAGGACGGAAATGCATCAATGGAGAAAAAAGTACCGGCCAGCAAAAACTGCGGCAGGGTAATCAGGTTGGCAAAAGGCGGAATACTGCTTTCATTCTTGGCTACACTGCTTACAATAAAACCAAAACCCATGAACAGCAATAAAGCAATAAAGCTAAGCAGCATAATGGTCAGAAAAGTTTCTACCCCATTAACCAGCGTAAAGCCAAACGCATAATGCCCCACGCCAATAATAATAACCGCCGTCATCATTTGAAAAATTACGCGGCTCAGCGCCTCACCCAATACAATATAAGAACGACGTATGGGTGTGGCATAAAACCGCTTCAACACCAATTGCTGACGCAGATTGAAAAAAAGAAATGCCACCCCGAATACACCCGCACTCAATAAGGAGAATCCCAATTGTCCGGGTAAAATAAAATCAATGGTACGGTAAATACGACCCGGCACTTTTTCCA
>JAACZQ010000016.1 GCA_009996675.1 Chitinophagaceae bacterium | reverse complement strand
AGCCGGGCAATAGTAGGTGCCTGCGGATAAGCCTGGCGGTTGAGTCCCGCAATGACCGCATTCAGGATTGACTGCAGGACCTGCAGGTTCTGCGGATTAACCGCCTCGGAACTGGTTAGCCCGATTTCGTAGGGCGACTGATCATTCCCTGTATGGGTGATGCGTATTAATGCGGTGATCCTTCCCTTTTCAAGATCTTCCCGCAACTCCTCTCCTTTTTTATCGGTAATGCGCAACCCCGCAATCTGTTTGATGGCAGGATATACCGGATTGGCCGTATCGCTGTCTGGTGCAAAAGCTACCACCACCGATACCCGGCCACTATTACCGATAAAACCAAATACCAGGATAAAAATCAAGGGGAAAGCAATGCTGAAAATAACCGCTGAAGGGCTCCGGAAAACAGCCCGGAGACTACCCCGGGTTATGGCCAACATCGCTCGGAACTGACTGTAACGGGGTGCCATGGGATAATGTTAGGCAACAAATCTATTTATTTATTACCGATTTTGGTGCGAATTGTTTACACAATCAGACAAATGTCGTATATTGCGGTAACAAATGTCGTATTATGGCCAAGCTTAGAAAATACAGACAGCAGCCCCCTCCCGCACCCGAAGTCAAAGAACAGGCGCCGGCATATCCTTCTGTGCGCAAAACTGCTGTCCCGGCCCTGGCCAATTTCACTTACAAAAAATTCCGGAAAATTGCCGACAAAATGCCCCTGACACAGTCAGAATGGGCCGGCATCCTGCACCTCTCTGAAAGAACCCTGCAACGATATGCGCAGCAGAATAGTTCTTTTGAAGGCATTTACACAGATCGCATATTACAGCTCCAGGAATTGTTCAACCTCGGGCTGGGTACTTTTACCGATGCCGCTACTTTTTACCAGTGGCTCAAAAAAGAAAAGCAAATCATGGGTCAGGTATGGGGTTTTGAAGCACTCAGTACCAGCAGGGGTATCCAGGAACTCTCAGATCAGCTTATTCGTATCCAACACGGTGTTTACGCATGAGGGTATATCGTTTAGCGCATCCCAATTTTGCACACGATTTATCGGGCACCGGAGCCAGGCTCAAAGGTGGACGGTGGAATCCCAAAGGCATCCCGATGCTTTATACCAGCGAATCTGTTTCACTGGCTTTACTGGAAGTAATGGCGAATAGCGTATTACCCGAAGAACTCGGACGCATTCAACTCGTAGCCCTGCAGATTCCGGATGCGGCTCCCATACACGTGATCGATCCCAAAAAATTAAAGCGGGGCTGGTATCATGATATCGATTATACCCAATGGATGGGGGCTGCCATCCTGCAACAGCAAAATCCACTCGTCATACAATGCCCGTCTGTCATCATTACAAGTGAACACAATTATTTACTCAATCCACTGCACCCGCAGTTTCATACTGTAACCTGCACAGATGTACAGGATTTCCGGTTCGATGAACGGCTGTTTAAATCAATGCACCGTTAAAGCAAAAGGAATACGTGCCTGCGGCTTGCCAACCATCTGGCGAACCTGTTGTAAATTGGAAAGGAACATCCATTCGGTTTCTCCGAGCTCTTCCCGGATCAGGTCTTTGCGGATGGATTTTTTATAATTACCCATGATCTGTTCCAGCAATCCTTTATGCTCAGGATATTCTACCAGCCAATAACTGTCCAGCTTAGCCATATTCGCAGCTGTTTTTACAGCATCCTGTAAAGTACCGATCCGGTCAACCAGACCCACAGTTTTGGCACGGGTACCAGTCCATACCCTGCCCTGCGCAATACTGTCAATATACTCGATGGACTGCTTACGTCCACTCGCAACCCGGGATTTGAACTGGTGATATACCGAATCCACGCCCGATTGGAAGAATTGTTTTTCGGCTGGCGACAATGCGCGGTTACCGCTACCCATATCGGCATACGGTGCGGTGCTAACCCTGTCGGCAGTAATACCCAATTTATTGCGGAGAAAAGGTTCAAAATTGGGAACGATAGAGAATACGCCAATAGAACCCGTGAGTGTTGAAGCATTGGCGAATACCGAATCGGCATTACAGGCAATATAATAACCGCCCGAAGCAGCCATATCACCCATACTCACCACAACAGGTTTTTCCTTTCTTGCCAGATCCAGCTCACGCCAGATCACATCACTCGCCAGGGAACTACCACCGGGTGAATTTACCCGCAATACAATGGCTTTCACATCACTGTTCAGGCGTGCTTCCCGCAGGATATTCTTAAACACATCACTGGCTACCTGCTCATCAGCGCCTTGTCCATCTACAATATCACCCGAAGCATAGACCAGTGCAATTTTATTACCATAACTGTTTTGCTTGAAAGCAACCGCTTTGGCATAGTCGTGGAATGTCACAAAATTAATAATACCCCTGCCTGTACTGCGCAACTTATGCAGTATCTCGGCTTTCACTTCATCATCGTATTTCAATCCGTCTACCAACTGGTATTTCAATGCATCATGTGCCGTTTGAACAGCACCTGATACGGCGAGTTGACGCAATGCTGCTGTATCCAGCTTACGCGATGCTGCAGTGGATTGCAAAAACACACTGTACAAATCATTCAGCCAAACAGATGTCTGCAGGCGGTTGGCTTCTGTCATCCTGGTTTCACGCAAAGGCTCGGTAGCGCTTTTGAACTTTCCGGCATAAAATATCTGTGGTTCAATATTCAGCTTATCCAGCATTCCTTTGAGGAAAATCACTCCCGAAGAGAATCCACGCCAGTCAAGCCCGCCCATCGGGTGACAATAGAGTTTATCGGCAATATTGGCTACGAAATAAGCTTTCTGGCTGATGGCTTCACCATAAGCGATCAGGAATTTATCCGACTTTTTAAAATCCTGTAATGCCGCACGGAGTTCCTCGCTGGCAGCAAAACCATTCGCATTATCATTGCAGCGTATATAAATACCTTTGATGGAAGAATCTTTTTTGGCATACTGAATCATACGCACCATATCATACAGCGAAGGAGCTTCTGTTTCGGCATTGATAATCCGGCTGAAAGGCATCTCACGGCTTTGCTCGCGAAATTCGTCCGAAAGATCCAGTACCAGTACTGCATCATTACCCACCACCGGTGTTTCAGGTGTTGCGGCACTGGATATCATACCAATCAGCAGAAAAATACCCACTGCTGAAAACAGGATCAGGGCCAGCAGGGATGCAAAAAATATTTTAAAAAAACTCTTCATGTGTTAGTTATTTAAATGCTCAGTACGCTGCGCACAGCAATAATACCAAATTCCATGGTAGTTGCCATCACTGACTGAATTTAAGGATATTTGCCCCGTAAACCGGTATAGCTATATGAATACAGCCTATTTACTGACAGGCGGCAATTTGGGTGACCGGATGGCTCACCTGGACCAGGCCGCCAGACTGATCGAACAAAACTGCGGGCTTATTCTGCAAAGGTCTCCGGTATATGAAACGGCAGCCTGGGGGCTGAACCAGCAACCTCCATTTCTCAACCAGGCCATTGCCCTGCAAACATCCCTTGCACCCGAAGCACTGATGACCAAATTATTACAGATCGAAACCGGTATGGGCAGGATCAGAACCGTTAAAATGGGGCCACGCACCATTGATCTGGACATCTTACTGATTGATGATCTGGTGTACAATACCCCTTTATTAACCCTTCCACATCCTGCTTTACCCGACAGAAGGTTTGCGTTGGCCCCACTGGCCGATATAGCACCAACACTTGTACATCCCATCAGCGGAAAAAATATTACCCAATTATTGTTGGAATGCACCGATCCCCTGGATGTGCAAAAAAAATAGAACCATAGTAACGCGGGACGGTTAATTTTGGCCGACACCGATCCAAGCAACATGAAGCATCATTTTATTACGGTAGAGGGGAATATCGGTGCCGGAAAAACCACACTGGCACACTTGCTTTCAAAAAAACTCAATGCGAGACTGATACTGGAGGAATTTGCAGACAATCCCTTTCTCCCTAAATTTTACGAGAATCCCAACCAATACGCTTTTCCACTGGAACTGTTTTTCATGGCCGAGCGTTACAAACAATTGAAGGATATGATCCATACCAAGGATCTGTTCCAGACCGTTACGGTTTCCGATTATCTGTTTACCAAATGTTTACTCTTCGCTAAAGTAAACCTGCCTGAGGAAGAATTCAGGTTATACCAGAAACTGTTCGACATTATTCACCAGCAACTGGTTTTTCCCGATATACTCATCTACCTGCATGCACCCGTACAGAAGTTACAGTCCAATATCCGCAAAAGGAACCGGGAATATGAGCAATCCATACCGGATGAATACCTGTTCAATATCCAGGAAACCTATACCAGTTATATCAAACAGCACAACATCAAAACCATCTTTATAGATGCAAGCAATGCCGATTTCCTGGGGAATGAAAAACATTTACAGGTTGTGATGGATGCACTGGAGAAAGACTACGACGACGGCCAACATTATTTCAGTCTCCCCTGAGTATTTTTTACTGTATGAACGAGAAACAACCCAAACACGATCCATTTGCCGCCATGCGGATTCCGGAATACAGAAACCTGATGTTTGGAAGATACCTTTTCATCATGGGTCTGCGTATGATGGGAACCCTGGTGGGCTGGTGGATCTATGAATTAACCAATGAACCCTTTGCCATTGGACTGATTGGTCTTTCCGAAGTCATACCCGCTGTATCCCTTTCGCTCTATGCCGGACATGTGATAGATATTACCGAAAAAAGAGGTTTGCTGCTCAGGGGTGTATTCCTCTACTTATGTTGTGCCGTATTCCTTTTTTTACTGTCAACAAAGTATACCACAACACAGCTAAGCAGTCATTGGATCGCATTCACCATTTATGTAGTCATCTTTTTCACCGGAATATTCCGTGCTTTTACAGGCCCCACATTCGGCACCATGGTCGCTTCCATTGTACCCAAAGAACACCTGCAAAATGCAACTACCTGGAACCAGGGTATCTGGCTCTCGGCTTCAGTAAGCGGCCATGCCACAGTAGGTTTCCTGATTGCTTTCCTGGGTAATACAGCCTCCCTGGGCGTTATCTCTGCCCTGGTATTGGCGGGATACGGATTCCTGTACCAGATCAAACCCAAGCCTCCGCTGAATGAAAAAGGAGAGAAAAAAACAATGGACAGCGTACGAGAAGGGCTTCGGTTTGTATTTCAGACCAAGGAAGTACTGGGCGCATTAAGCCTCGACCTGTTTGCCGTATTATTTGGTGGTGCGGTAGCCATGATCCCTGTTTTTGCCAGGGATATTTTAAAAGCCGGTCCGATTGGTTTCGGATGGCTGAATGCCGCATCCGATATCGGGTCTATTACCGTTGTCATCCTGCTTACACTCTTTCCTCTGCGCAGGCAACAAGGAAGAAAATTATTATTTGCGGTGGGAGGTTTTGGTTTGTGTATCATCATATTCGCACTCTCCAGGATCTTCTGGATCACATTCTGTGTATTGGTACTCGCGGGTATGCTGGATGGCATCAGCGTAGTCATACGCGGCACCATCCTGCAGCTTAAAACCCCCGATCACATGCGTGGACGCGTGATGAGTGTGAACTCTATGTTCATCAACAGCAGTAATGAACTCGGCCAATTCGAAAGTGGTGTTACCGCCAAACTCTTCGGCGTGGTTCCTTCCGTTATTTTTGGCGGTGGCATGACCTTACTCGTGGTACTCATTACCTGGCTTAAAGCACCCAGTTTACGGAAAATGGAATATTGAGGGGGGGGGTGAATCGTGCGTGCTACAATTTACCTTCATTTTTAAAGAAAAGGCCCGCAATGCGGGCCTTTTCTTTAATCTGGTATCACCAGCTTATTATTAGATCTGTTCACATCAGCCAATCGCTGCGAGGGATCAATTTCAATGGATTTGATTTCCTGAATGCCTTTACCAACCGGAAAACTGTATTCCGGGTGGGTCCAGCGCCACTCGGGATGTACTACACGGGGTATTGCATTCTCTGCAGGCTTCAGCCCATACATCAGGTTCAATGGCAGGTAATGTAATTCCTGTGAACCATCTTTATAGGTTACCAACACATCAACCGGCATAGGCATTTTGCCGATCCGCTTAATGGTAATAGAGGGTTTGCCATCCACGGTATTGATGTCGCCAACAGCATAATCAATCGTTTTGGTACTGTTGATCCAGTATTCTTTATACCAGTCCAGTTCCATTCCGCTTCTCTTCTCTGCTACACGGATAAGATCATTGGGATTGGGGTGTTTGAAACGCCACTGGTTGTAGTAATCAAGCAAAATCTGGTCACGAACGGCATCCCCCACAATATAGCCCAGCTGTGCAATAAATACAGCGCCCTTGCTATAGGCGGCAGCACTGTATGCATAATTGGTATTATAATGATCGGAATGGGTGCTGGCTGGTTCTTCCAGTCCGCTTTTAGCCAGACTGAAATAACCACGGTAAGCACCTTCACTGGTGGGTTGTTTACCCCGCAGTTCATCGATGACACGACTGGATGAATAATCGGTAAATCCTTCATCCATCCAGGGATAGAGCGATTCATTGGTACCCATGATCATCTGGTACCAGCTGTGCATCCATTCATGAATAGCGGTACCAACACTCGCTGATTTAATGAGTGTAGCCATGGGATACTCCATACCACCATCGCCCCCCTGTACAAACGTGTAGGTCTTATAGGGATAGGCGCCGAATGTTTTAGCAATAATGGGGTAAGCCAGCATGGCGGTATCAGCCATTTTCTGCCAGCGTGTTTCCAGGGAATCCACGGCCTTATAAACAATACGCAAGAGTGGTCCGTTCTGTGTTTTACGGGTAATCATTTTATACTCCGGATCCGCAGCCCACATAAAATCGTGCACATTATACGCCTGCCATTTCCAGGTAAGGGTATTACCACTTGCAGCGGCAGGTTTAATGCCTGCTGCTTCATACCCATAACCAATTTCATTGGCATTCATCAGGTCACCGCCGGCAGTAACGAAATAGTTTTTATCAATGTTGATATTCACATCATAATCACCCCATACACCGTAAAACTCACGGGCGATATAGGGATTGGCATTCCAGCCCTGGTAATCGTACTCCACCATTTTGGGATACCATTGGCTCATGCTGTATCGAACACCTTCTGCATTATCCCGGCCACTTCTGCGGATCTGCACAGGTACCTGCGCTTCAAATTGCACATCCAACTGAACCTTGGTCCTGGGCAATATGGGTTTGCTGAGTACTACTTCCAGAATGGTTTCATGTTCTTTCAGTGATTGATCGGCGCCATTGATTTTAACAGACTTTACACGCTGGTAACCAATTTCGGAAGGCGATAATTTACTGATACGGTCTTTCACGCGCGCATCCCAGTCCAGTCCATCACTGCGGCGGGAGGGCTCACGCAAGGCAATCTTACCCAGCTCACGGCTGCGCACATCCATGCTGCTATTGGGCTGAAATGCATTCCAGTACGTGTGAAAAAATACACGTGTGAGGGTATCCGGTGAATTGTTCCAGTAATCAATCTTTTCAGTTCCTGAAAAGCGGTTACTCACCACATCCATGTTTACATTAATGACATACTTGATGCGCTGCTGCCAGCGATCGGGCTGGGCCTGCAGGGTTTGTACTCCATTGGCCATACATGCAATGACCAGTAAGGGTAGCAGTTTTTTCATAATTGAAGCGGTTATAATATGTACGTTAGCATTCACCGGTTTTGTCAATACAAAACAGGCAGTCTGTAAAGAAACAGATTCTAATCATTGTACCCGCAAAAGAAATCGATAAAATTTTGAATGGGCGAATCGGGAATAACAGCTGCTAACCGGCTTTACCGGCCAGTATAATAACAATTTCGCCCTTCACGGCTTTCTGCCGATAGTGATCAGCCACTTCCTGCAAACTGCCCCGCCGGTGTTCTTCGTAAATTTTGGTAAGCTCACGACAAACACTGCATAAGCGGTCTGCCCCCAGGTAAGTAATCAGCTCATCCAATGTTTTCACCAAACGCATAGGGCTTTCATACAATATAATGGTCCGTTCTTCTTCCGCCAATTGTTTCAACAGCGTTTGGCGTCCTTTTTTCAGTGGCAGGAACCCTTCAAAAACAAAACGGTTGGTAGGAATACCGCTATTTACCAGCGCCGGAACAAAGGCAGTGGCACCGGGCAATGTTTCAACTTTCACCCCATCGCGGATACATTGCCGGACGAGTAAAAAAGCAGGGTCTGATATGCCGGGAGTACCTGCATCTGTGATCAGGGCAAAACTTTTACCGGCTTTCATCTGATCGGTCAGATGCGTAGCTATTTTATGCTCGTTATGCTGATGGTAGGGTGATAAAGGTTTTTCTATTCCGTAATGCTGCAGCAGTTTGGAAGAAGTGCGGGTGTCTTCACAGAGGATCACATCCACCAATTTCAATACCTCCACGGCACGAAATGTCATGTCTTTGAGATTACCCAGTGGTGTAGGAACTATATATAACATCTTGTTATGACTGAGTATTCAACCCAACCGATTGAACAACATTTACATCTGACAGCAAATCAATACAAATTAATTCACCAGTTCAATCTCGTAATATTCCATCACCGGATTGGCCAGCAGTTGTTTACTGGCATTCTCGGCTATGAGACGTGCAGCAGCTTCTGATTCAGCTTCCACCTGCAGGGTAATATGTTTACCTACGCGAACATCGCTTACGCTACCCATTCCCAGGTTCTGTAAACCGCCCAAAACAGCTTTTCCCTGCGGATCCAGCAGGTCTTTCAAAGGCATTACTTTAATCTGCACGTGATATGTCATGACACTTGTTGTTTAAAAAGCAAAGATAAAACTACATAAGCAATAAACGTAACCGGAACTGCCAGCCAGCCCAGTAAAAAAGCAGTAACAGCAGCCAAAACCAGCAAAATAATAAATGGAAGGGCTTTTTGCAGTGTAAAAGACTGGAATTTTAAAGCCAGCATGGGCAGTGTAGATACCATCAGGTAACTCACTGCTATGACCAAAGCATACCAGAACCATTTATTGAGCAATAATTGCAATACCCAGGCCTGGTTTGTTTGCCAGTAAATCAACGGAAATGCAGCAAAAAACAATCCTGCTGCCGGAATCGGCACTCCTTTAAAACCATAGGATTGCTGCGTATCGATATTGAAACGCGCCAGCCGGTATGCACCGGCACATGGTAAAATAAGGGCTGGTACCAGCCATAAAACAGATTGATCCAAACCATCTACTTCCTTGGCCAGGGAAAGACGCAGAAACTGATAGACGATCATACCGGGTGCCACACCAAAACTGACTACATCTGCCAACGAATCCAGTTGTTTGCCCATATCACTGGGCACTTTCAGCAAACGGGCAAAAAAACCGTCACAGAAATCTATCACAGCAGCCAAAGCCAGGAAAGCACTGGCCAGGTATATACGTTCCGGGAGATCCACCAGGTTCTCACCATATCCATCGATTGTTAACGTGAGCCCGGGTTGCAGTATGCAGATAATGGCCAGACAGCCAAACAGTAAATTCAGTAAAGTAAAAAGATTGGGAATTTGTTTCATGATACCTGCTTGAATGTACAAATCGGTTCAAAGATACCCGTATACAGCGGGGTCAACCGTTATTTTTTCATTAAAGCCTCAATCTCCTCAACCGTGATCGGAATATTTTTCATCAGATCCTGGTTACCATTACGGGTGATCCATACATTGTTTTCAATGCGTATGCCCATTTGCTCTTCTTCAATATAAATACCCGGTTCAATGGTAAATACCATCCCTGGTTTAATGGGCTCAGTTCTTGTACCCAGATCATGTACGTCCAGTCCCAGGTGATGCGAAATACCATGGTAGAGATATTTTCGGTAAGCCCTGTTCGCAGGATCTTCGTTCTTTACATCAGATTTCCGCAATAAACCAATTTTCAAAAATACCTGTGTGGCTTCCTCCCCTACCCGATCAGTATAATCTACAATGCTTATTCCTGGCTTGAGGATACTCTTGGCGTAATTATGCAAATGCAGACATGCATTGTATACTGTTTTTTGCCGGCGCGTAAATTTACCGCTCACAGGCACTGTACGCGTCAGATCTGCACAGTACCCCCCATATTCGGCACCAAAATCCATCAGTAATAATTCACCTTCCTTACATTCCTGGTTATTGCTCACATAATGCAGGGTTCTTGCCCGGTCGCCACTGGCAATAATACTGTGATAAGCAGGTCCGGTGGCACGCTGATTCAAAAAGCTGTGATAGATCTCCGCCTCTATCTCGTATTCCATCACACCCGGACGAATAAATCCGAGTAAACGACGGAAAGTATTATCGGTAATATCAATGGCTTTTTGCAATACAGCTACTTCTTCCCTGCTTTTGATGGCACGCAGATCCCGCATAATGCGGGCCGCGCGATGATATTGGTGCAGGGGATAGCGCTGTTTCATTTCATCCACAAAACGATATTCACGACTCCGTACCTGTGAAGCACGGCGGTCATTCTCATTAGTGTCGAGATAAATATGATCGGCCAGGTGTACCCAGGTTTGCAGCAATGCATCAATACTATCCAGCCACACAATGGTAGGAATACCCGATATGGCTGTGGCTTCGGCTTTACGCAAACGACGGCCATCCCATTTTTCCTTCAGTTCATTCGGACGAACCAATACCAGTACTTCACGGTATTGTACATCCGGACAATCGGGAAACAGGATCACCATGGAATCTTCCTGTGTAATACCACTCAGCCAGAACAAATCACTGTTCTGCTTAAAACTATGCAGACTATCTCCATTCCCAGGCCACTCATCATTGCTCACAAATATGGCAATGCTGTTGGGCTGCATGGCTTTGATGAAACGCTTCCGGTTCTGTATAAAAATCTGAGGGTCTAAAGGCAGGTATTTCATGGGGCTTATATGAGGATTGCAATATAGAAACTAATGCGGCATAAGTCCGGATAAAGTTCCCCATCCGAATCCCGAATTGTTAAAATTCTACTAAGAGGTATGGAAAAATTTTGATTTACGAATTATATCGTATGTTTACTACGAAAACATTCGTTAATCTAAAATCAGCTAGCATGAAACCAATGCTCATCAGTAAATGGCTGCTGGGTCTTACCCTGGCACTGGCCATCATCAGCCTCTCTTCCTGGGAGAACAATTACGGCCAAAGGATTCTGTCCGATCAACAGTCCGATACCATCAAACCCAAATCCAAAACCAACCGCAATCGCGATTACCGCGTGGAGGATATGGACAAAGCCATGCAAGAACTGGAAAAAGCCCAGCTGCAACTCGATAAAACCTTGAAGCTGGATATGGAGCGTGTGAACCTGGATATCAAGAAAGCCATGGAGGAAATGAAAAAAGTGGATTTTGATAAAATCAAAGCCGAGATCAAAGCTTCCCTGGCCAATATCGATTGGGATATGGCACACAAGGAAGTGGATGAAGCTATGCGTGTAGCCCAGAAAAAAATACGTGAAGTAGATATGAAACATCTGTCTGTTGAACTGGAAAAAGCCAAAGCAGACCTGGCCAGTCAAAAGATCAATATCTATGGCGAAATAGAAAAAGCCATGCAAGAAGCCCGTGAAGGTATGCGTACCAGCCTGCGGGAGATGGATAAAGCCAAAGCAAAAATGGCTCGCCTGAAGACTTTTATTGACCAACTGGACAAAGATGGATTGATCGATAAAAAAGGGTCCTATAATATCCAGATCAAAAACAAGCGACTCATTATTAATGGCAAGGAGCAATCCAAAGAAATCACAGACAAATACAGCAAGTATTTAGCTGATGAATCAGATGATTTTTCCATCCGGAAAGGCAGGGACGGGGAAGAGATATAATCGCTGAAAAGTCACATGTGAAAGCCCCTTTTTCACGTGTGACTTTCACTTTTCCATTTAAAATTTCACTGTCGGGCACTTCACCGCATTACCGGCATTGGAAAAAATACCGCTTTTTACAATGGAAATTTCATAGGCACCACGTGTGGCATTCACATTTTTAAGGGTAGATATCGTAGCATCATAATTAAACAGGAACCGGGTATCGTTCACCTGGTAACCAACCATGGGGATCACGGCATCATTATGCCGGTAATACAATCCGAGGATCATTTGCTGGCTTCCATCGCCACTCAGGTCGCGGTTGGCATTTAAGCCCAAAACCGTTTCCCAGGCCTTCCCCATCCTGCTTACATAAATATTGGGGTTTACGATCCAGGTATCCTGTACTTTAATACTGGCATTTACAAAACCTGTATAACGCCTGTCGATGCGGGCATCAGACACACTGGGATCAAAAAAACTTTCGCGCGGCCGGTTGATGTGCATAATACTAACCCCGGCATTGAAGTAAAAATTATCGGAAGCGAAATACGCATAATTCAAACCCATCTGGATATCCATATAGGTTGACTGGTTATAAGCAAAGGGTTCATTGGAAGGAATATTCACATCAAAAAACTTCCCGTTCCACTGATTATCAAACGTGAGTTTGCTCAGGTCTATCCGTTTATTGACAAAACCCACACCAAAACCACCACTCAGCAAACTATTATACCCCAGCATCTGGTGCCAGGCAATACTGGCAAAGCCCTTGGTAGAAGACAGCTGACCGCTACCAGCCACATCTTTATACAATGCGCCACCCACACCCATCCAGCCATTCTCAAATGAATTGGTGAATAATTTCACATCACCCCATAAACTCATGGTCTTATACGGATTGCCCACATTGGCCCACTGATTCCTGTAATTACCACCAAAACGATAACTGTAATCGGGATTAAAACCAGTATTCGCCGGGTTAACCAGCATGGGGGTATTGAAGTACTGCGAAAAATGCAAATCCTGTCCGCTTGCAGTAAAACCAGTTACAGCAATCATGATCCAAATCATCCTGTATATCCTTACTCGCCCCATATACATTTATCTTAGTAAAGTAATATCTCCTTTTTTCGACACTTTCTCTCCGCTTGAATATTCGATCTGTACGGTATAATGATACACATCCTGTGGTTGTAATACACCCTTATAAGTTCCATCCCAGCCCTCATCAGGGTTATTGCTGGCATACACCAACACACCCCAGCGATTGTAAATACGCCAGGTCATCCTGGCAATACCAAATCCACGCACATACAGCTTATCATTACGTCCATCGCCATTTGGTGAAAAAGCATTGGGCAGTTCGAACCCGGAATTGATGGTTACCTGTATGGTTTGACAGGTAGTATCGCTGCAGCCCGAAGCATTGAATGTTACCAGGCAGGCATTATAGGTACCTGTCTTATTGTAGAGATGCCGCAACACCGTATCCCGCTGCGCAGTGATCAGTGAATCGCCATCTCCAAACAGCCATTTATACAAGACTCCACCGGATGAATTATTGGTGAATGTAATAGCAGTATTGGGCTCTGTTGGATTGGGTGAATACGTATACGCAGCCGTTGGTTTACCACTCACCAGTATTGTTTGCCGGATGGTATCCGAAATATTACAGGTAGCATTATCAATAGCAACCAGTGTAACCACATAGGTACCGGGGGTATTATACAAGTGTGTGGGATTGGTGGCTGTACTGGTTCCGCCATCACCAAAATCCCAGATGAACTGCTGACCGGCCAGTGAGGTATTGGTGAATGCAGCTGTATACGGCGCACATCCCGTGGCAGGTGTGGTGAATTGCGCTTTTACATTGGGCGCAATACGTATTTGCTGTACCAGGCTATCGGGATAATTGCAATAATTGCTATCGGTCAGGATCAGTTTTACATTGTAAGTACCACCGGCGGCATACGTATGGGTTACGGTACCTGGACCAGCGACCTGACCACTGTTATCACCAAAATCCCAGCGGAAACTGTTATTCTTGAATGGCTTTCCAGCCGGTGCGATGGAAGTATTATTAAATTGAAACGCCAAAGATTCGCAGGGTGGTATTTTGGTAGAGGTAAATGCCAGTACCGCTTCATCATTCCGTACCCGCATATTTACATAAGCCGTATCCGTAGCATTACAGGTAGAAGAATCCACTGCTACAAGCCTCACGCGATATAAACCCACATTATTAAATGTATGCGAAATGGTGGGGTTGGTGGTTCTGACTTCCGGACTGCCATCGCCAAAATTCCAGTAATAAGCTTTACCCTGTGCCAGTGTATCACGGAAATCAACCGTTAAAGGAACACAACCGGAAGTATCGCGTACCGTACCATTGATAGAAGCCTGCAAACCTGCGCCCACACCAGCGAGATTAAATGCCAGTTTAATGGCCAACAGATTACAGGTACCACCACCACCCAGACCAGCCTGATTATCGGGCGACCACACGCCCGCGGTACCACGTATGGTACTACCCTGACCCTTGCAGGAACAAATAGCCTGATAAATGGTGCCATTCTGGTCAAACCGACTGGTTCCGCCATCTACGTGGTCACCAAGGGCTGGATTCGTTTGTGTGGTGAGTGTTCCGAAAAATGTTGCGTATAAAACCGACTGGGCATTTCTTTCGAGTACAAAAAAGTAGAGATCCTGCCCATCGGTATCTGTACGCAATACCCCGCTACCTGCAGTAATCAAACCACGTGTACCGGCGCTCTGGAAAGCGGTATTCAGATCACCTCCCCATCCGGATACATACACATTCTCACAACGATCTACCAGGAATGCAGTGGGTGATATATTTGGAATATTGGCATTATTGGTTCCAAAATTGGTTGAATACACAAAAGCGGATAAATCGGGCTGCAGTTTTGCAATGAATTGTTTGGCGTTCGTTTGATTGCCATTGGCATTATAGGGTGAATTAATCACCGGCCAGGCCACTGTAGTGGTACCCATGATATACGGAAAACCCGAACGGTCGAACTGTATACCATAAATAACATCCACACCGCTCGTGGCAAAATAACTGGTTGAAAGTTGCTGACTGCCATCGGGACTGATGATGGTTACAAATCCATCTACAGCACCCTGAAAAGTGGGGAATAAAACACCCGCTTTATTACCGGGGAAATCGGAACTGGTGGTAGCACCGGCTACATAAATATTTCCATTGGTTGGATTGATCGCCAGTACAAATGCAGCATCATCTTCTGCGCCGCCAAGATAAGAACTGAACAATACCGTATTCAGATCAGGGCTCATTTTAATTACGACAGCATCCTGCAACCGGCCGGTTGTCGTGGATGCGCCCCCCGGTGTTTTCTGGAAAGCGTTGGCTGTTACGGGAAAATCCGATGACTGTGTTACACCAGCCAGTATCACATCACCTGCAGCATCCAGTATGACTTCACTTCGCGCATCATCACCATAATTACGGCGGGTGGTTACGGCTGCCTGGGTACCCGTATAGTTGGGACGGACATTCACCCCATCATCGCCACCGCCACCAATGCGCAATGAACTGATGATATCCGTTCCGGTAGCATTCAGTTTAGTAAGTATAATATCAAAAGTTCCGCCCAGTACCCCATGTTTTCCCAACCCGCGTACTGGATAACTGGCGCCGGAGGAAGTGCGGCCTGCTATGATTAAATTACCCGCATTATCCACCACGAGGCTATGGGGTTGCTCGTTACCGGTTCCACCCAGGTAAGTAGCATAAATGCGGTTGGCACCGGATGGATCGTATTTGATGATGGCAATATCTGTTCCTGCGGGCAATGCACCTTCGGGCACGCCTCCCTGGAATGTGCGCTGAAAAGCACCATTACTCACGGGAAACTGACCACCCTGAAAAACGATGCCGCCTGCATAAAAATTACCCTGAGCATCGTATGTGGCAGTGAACCCCCAGTTATCGGCCGTACTGCCGGTATAACCATAAAAAACTACCGACGGGTCTACCACCATGACTGCATCTTTGTTGTACGCCCCATTGAGTTTGAAGCGAACAATATTCCCTTTGACCTCAAACTGACAAGGTATTTCCACACGCGTATTCCGGATAGACTGGTAGGTGTAGGGAGCCATTTCACGAACCTCACCAACCGATGTGGTGATTTGCAATGCCCCTTCTTTCAGTTTAACCCCATCAGCACCATCGATATACATGGCCAGATCGGAGAGGTTACCACCGGGGTTTACAATAACATCGTATTTCAATACCCCATTGGCTGTGTAATAGCGTATATCTATATTGGGATAGACATTTTTATAGGTGACTGCCTGGTATACTTTACAGTTGGAAGTCCATTTGGTAGAATCGTTCCCGATAATGTAATTGTTATAAGTAGGCAATACTTTATCAGGGATGATAACGGGGTCGGGATTGGCATTGAGGAATTTAACCTGGTACACATGTGAACGGATAATACCATCATTAACAGGTCCGCCGCCACCATCGCCGTTTCCTTCGGTATTATCTGTATTACCGGGAGTAATACTTTGTGTTTGTTTGGCCAGGCCTGCGGCAATATGCTGATTGTGTGGGTGCGGATTAACTTTTAGCATATCGGATTCCTTGTTCAGGAGCACGCGATAACCATCCGCCTGCAGGGCTACAGCCCCGGCCATTGTATTGGCTGCAAATCGGATTTTGCGATCCCACTGTCCCTTATTCTCTACAAATTCCAGATACTGCTGCGCAAAAACCATCTGTCCGCAAAATAGCAGCAGTACTGTCCATGCTAATTTTCTGAATACCGACAACCTATTTTTTTTTAAAAGTTACAACTAAATACGGTGCTTCCCTTGTTAAAGTTCCCTCAGGATATCTTTCCCCACTCATTTTTACGTTTCTGTGACCGGAGGTATTTTTTTAACTGCAAATTCTTTGCCATATCCAGCGTTGGGTCTTCTTCACATCTTTTTTCGGCCAGGTTTCTTGCCAGTTCAAGCAGTTCTTTATCGTTAACAATACTGGCCACTTTAAAGTTCAGTGCCCCGCTCTGCCGGGTACCATCAATATCACCGGGGCCGCGTATTTCAAGGTCTTTTTCTGCAATTTTAAACCCATCATTGGTAGCACACATTATCTTGATCCGCTCCCGGGCTTCTCTGCTGGCTTTACTACCCGTTAATAAAATGCAAAAACTTTTTTCAGTACCCCTGCCTACCCTGCCGCGCAGCTGGTGCAGTTGCGATAAGCCAAACTTTTCGGCACTTTCAATAACCATAACCGTTGCATTGGGTACATTCACCCCTACTTCTATTACCGTGGTACTAACCATGATCTGAGTATCTCCTTGCACAAATCGCTGCATATTGGTGTCTTTCTGTTCGGCAGGCTGACGTCCATGCACCATGCTGATCCGGTATTTTGGTTCAGGGAAAAAACTTTTCACCTGCTCATAACCCTGCATCAGGTCTTCATAGCTGAGTTTCTCACTCTCTTCAATCAGGGGATAAATAAAATAAGCCTGACGCCCTTTACTGATTTCTGTTTTCACAAAATCCATTACACTGGCCCTTGCCTGCTCATAACGGTGCACCGTAGTAATGGGTTGCCTGCCCGGTGGTAATTCATCCATCACACTATAATCCAGATCACCATAAGCGGTCATGGCCAGCGTCCTGGGAATGGGTGTTGCGGTCATGACCAATACATGTGGTGGTATGGCCGCTTTCTCCCAAAGCCTTGCTCTTTGTGCTACCCCGAAACGATGCTGTTCATCCACCACCACCAAGCCCAGGTTTTTAAACTGAACCACATCTTCAATCACGGCATGGGTACCCACCACAAAATGAATACTGTCTTCCAGTAATCCCTTGAGTATCCGCTTACGCGCTGCTCCTTTTACAGAACCGGTTAACAGGGCTATCTCCACAGGCATATCTTTCAACAGATCCTTCAATCCGGCATAATGCTGCTGCGCCAGGATCTCCGTTGGCGCCATCATACAACTCTGGTAACCATTATCGGCGGCCAGTAACATACTCAGCAATGCCACCATGGTTTTCCCGCTGCCCACATCCCCCTGCAATAATCGGTTCATCTGGTGCCCTTTTCCGGTATCGGTCCTGATTTCACGGATCACTCTTTTCTGAGCTCCGGTTAATTCAAAAGGCAGGTGATGAGCGTAAAATTCATTAAAAAGTGTGCCTACTTTCTCAAACACTACCCCCCTGCTTGCCTGGTGTCTTTCCATACGAACCAGGTTCAGCCTTATCTGGGACATGAATAATTCTTCAAACTTTAATCGCTTCAGTGCATCCTGGTAAGCCTGGGGAGAAACCGGGAAATGAATATTGGAATATGCTTCATACCGGTTCATGAGTTGGAGTTGCCGGCAGATATCTTCAGGCAGATTTTCAGCCAGGTCGTCGGGTTTTACCTGCGATAATAACTGATACGTCAGTTTACCCAGCTGCCGCCCATTCAATCCCCTCGCTTTCAGTTTCTCTGTTGCCGGGTAAACGGGTTCGAGATAGGCTTTGCCATCTGCTTTGGCCGGTACATAGACTTCCAGTTCGGGATGAACCATCTGGGCTTTTCCATTGAAAAAGCCGGTGCGGCCGAATACCAGGTAACGCTGGCCTTCCACCAATGTTTTCTGCACCCAGCTGATGCCCTGGAACCAGGCCAGTTCCAATAGGCCCGATTCGTCCTGCAACACGGCCACCATCCTTCTCGCCCGCTTGTCCCCGATCACCTGCATATTGCGCAATATTCCGGCTACCTGTATGTATTCGGTATCGGGACGGATATCGGCAATGCGGCTGACTTTGGTTTTATCGATGTGGCGGTTGGGGAAATGATCCAGCAAATCACCCATGGTAAAAATCCCCAGTTCCTTGCGCAGCATATCGCCACGCAGGGGACCAACACCTTTGAGGTATTCGATGGGAGATTGTAATATGGTAGGGTTGGTTGAAATAATAATTGTTTTACAGAAATCAGTAATCTGTTCCCTGCAACAAATATCCTCCGTAAATCAACACCGCGGTTCATTCCGGTGGTAAAAACAGTTCCCAAATCAATAAAACAGCCCCTGCAAACTCCGCCCGCTGCGTTATCTTTGCGCTTATGGAGAAAGAGGTAGTACTCAGCGGGATACGCCCCACCGGTTTTTTACACCTGGGCAATTATTTTGGCGCCATGCGTAATTATGTGCGCATGCAGGATGAATACAACTGCTATTTTTTTGTCGCCAACTGGCATAGTTTAACCACACACCCCGATACCCGTGAACTGCGCAACAGCGTACACCGGGTAATTGCAGAAAATGTTGCCTGCGGACTGGACCCCGAAAAAGCCGTTTTTTATGTTCAGAGTGATGTGCCGGAGATTGCAGAGTTATACCTCTACCTCAACATGCTGGCCTACAAGGGTGAACTGGAAAAAACACCCACATTCAAAGACAAAGTACGCCAGCAACCCGATAATGTAAATGCCGGTTTGCTTCAGATATACTCATCCACCGTGCGGTAAAAGTACCTGTTGGTAAAGACCAAGAACAACACCTGGAAATCGCACGCAATTATGCCGAACGCTTCAACCACCGGTATGGCGATGTATTCCCCCTGCCCTACGCGTTCAACTATGGCGGTCAACTGGTCAAGATCCTGAGCCTGGATGGCAATGGCAAGATGAGCAAGAGCGAAAATCAGATGAATACGCTCTACCTGGCCGATGATGATGACTTACTGCGCAAAAAAATCATGAAAGCCAAAACCGACCAGGGACCAGCGGAACCGAATGCTGTTAAACCCGATTATATTGAAAATCTTTTCACCCTGATGAGACTGGTAAGCAATGCGGATACGGTGGCTAAATTTGAATCAGACTTTAACAACAGCAGTACCGGTAATTGTATTATCCGCTACGGAGATATGAAAAAGCAACTGGCGGAAGACATGATCAGCTTTATCCGTCCCATTCGTGAAAAAGCGGCGGATATACAATCGAATCAGGAACTGCTGTCCAAAATCATCCGGAACGGTGCCGAAAAAGCCAGGGCCAGTGCCAGTGAAACCATTCAGTTGGTTCGCAAGGCGGTAGGCATGGTATACTAAGCCTGCAGCAGGACTAACAGCGGCTTTATATCCCCTTTTCAACCGGGCACAATGCCTTATCGGCCATTGATTTCCCCATTTGGGAATACCGGGAAGAAGAAAAATCCAACCAAAACAAAATCTTCGTACTTTCATTTTTATGGCAAAATTGAAGAAACCAAAACATGTGGCCGTGGCCGGCAATATTGGCGCCGGGAAAACCACACTCACAGAAATGCTGAGCAAACATTACCGCTGGATCCCCCAGTTTGAAGATGTGGATCATAACCCCTACCTCATGGATTTCTATGAGGATATGCCCCGATGGAGCTTTAACCTGCAGATATTTTTCCTGAACAGCCGCCTGAACCAGTTACTCGATATACACCGTGGAACAGAAACCATCATACAGGATCGTACCATTTATGAAGATGCCAACATCTTTGCCCCCAACCTGCATGAAATGGGACTGATGAGCAAGCGTGACTTCGACAACTACTACCAGTTTTTCCAGACCCTGAAAAGCATGGTGCAGCCACCGGACCTGCTCATCTACCTGAAAGCCTCCGTGCCTACCCTGGTATCACAGATACAGAAGCGGGGCCGGGAATACGAAGAAAATATCCGCCTCGACTACCTGAAGCGTTTGAATGAATATTATAATAAATGGATTGATGGTTACAAAGAAGGTCCCCTGCTCGTCATCGATTGCGATAAAAACAAGTTTGCCGAAAATGAAGAACAATTCGGTGATATCATCAGTAAAGTGGATGGTATGTTATTCGGACTGTTCTAATGGAAAATACCGGGCCGCTGTTCTTACAGCGGCTTTTTTATATAGTTGACTCATTGAAAGCAAGTACAATTCTGTCTTTCGCTCCCTCCTTCCCTTACAAGATTTAGTATATTTAGACAAATAACCCCTTATGTCTGACAGTAAGTGCCATATACTGATTGCTATGGGATGTTGCCTGCTCCTATCCTGTACCACAACAGATAAACCCTTTCATCCTCAATTCCGGTTAACGGAAACCGACAGTTTTCATTTCAATAATTTTGTGGACTGCAATATGGCAGAAGTATGGGTGGGGGATACTTTGCGCATTTTCCCGGGCAAATATGGAGAAGATCCGGTCTGGGGTGCAGCCCATGATTTAAAATTTGCCTCAGGTCCCAATGCCGATGTGGTTTTCAGTAGTCCCGCCAGCGCCTATATCGCGCCGCAATTACCAGGTAATGCGCCTGTGGGACAACCCGGCTTGCACGGGGCAGTATGGTTTGAGACCGTGTACCAGGATCGGCGCGATGCATCAGGCCGTACGCTTTATGCCATTTATCACAATGAAAACTATCCCGAAACGCTACCCTATGACAGTATTAGCGGAGAAGGATATATCGACAAACAATGGCCGCTGGGACTCACAGAACGCATCACGCCAGCTGCGGTGTGCAGGATTGGGGTCATGAAATCAACCAATGGCGGATGGAGCTGGGAGAATCGTGGTTTGTTTCTGGAAGACAAACAACCACGTATGATCCTCAAACCCCATAATACATCCAAAACATTCGCAGGTGGTGTGGGCGACCCATCGGCCGTTGCTTCCGGAGATTCACTGTATTTATTTTATGGCGAATACGGTTATCCGGGTGTATATGATTCCGCGACTTACCAAGGGAAAACAGAATGGAGCGGACAGTGCATCAGCGTAGCCCGAATTGCGTTGAAAGACCTTGATCATCCGCAGGGAAAAGCGCTTCGCTGGAATGGTCAGCAATTCGCAGCCGCCTGGGATGCCGTGGGCAGTCCGATTACCGCTTTACAAATCAATCCCGCCAATGGTGGCGGTCCAGCTTCTTCCCCCCGCGGAGGTTTTCACTGGGGACCTTCGGTTAGCTGGAATGAATACCTGGAATGCTGGGTAATGCTCATGGGCCGCGTGGAAGGGGCTTCCTGGGTAGGCGATAAACTCTACATTGCTTTCAACAAACACCGTAACCTCGGAGAAGGCAACCATTCCCAGGATTGGACCACCCCCGCATTACTGGTACAGAAACCCGGACAAGTCCTCTGGTACCCTTCCCTGCAACCCATGAATACCCAGGAAGATATCCGCAGCAAGAGAACCAGTGTTAGACTGGGCAAAAAAGCCCGTCTTTTTTTCAAATATTCCAACCTTGGAAAATACCTTTCAACCTATACCATTGAGTTTGAAAAATAGCAAAGGCTGGTAAGGAGAACCTTATATGTAATATATCCCGATCGGGTTCTCAGCAGCAGTACACTGTACGCAGCTATTGGCAAGCACAAACTGCAAAACATCATTCATCGCAAATCGCTGGAAATCAATATATAAATAAATTTTTATATTCATAAAATTTATCGTATCTTACAGACATGAGGACACTACTCCTGCTGGCGTTGTGTTTTGGTCTATGGGCTGCACCGGTGACCGCTTTTTGTGGTGGTAGCTGTTGCAGCGGCAAAACAGGCACAATGGCACGTTGTACCGGCAGCGCTTCCTGTCGGGCCTGCAGCAATTGCAAATATTGTCAATACTGCAATTCGGGCGGCACATGCGGTGTTTGTGTTCCTTCAAAACAAAGAAAGCCCTCTTCCCCCCGGAGCGAAAAAAATACGCAGTGTAAAGCCATCACCAAAAAAGGCAACCGCTGCAGCCGCTCCCCCCAATCCGGTAGTGCTTATTGCTGGCAACACCAGTGATGTGGGGCCGCAATAAGTACCCGGTAAAAGCAAAGTCCCGCCAAAAGGCAGGACTTTTTTCAAACAGACAAAGCAATCGAAGAGACCGAGTTTATCATGCACAATAGTGCAGCATGCAATTATATTTTGGGAGCGGCCATTTTAATTTCATCGCTCACACCCGCTTCGTATTTGGTGAAATTGCTGATGAACTGCTGGGCCAGGTCTCGGGCTTTCGCATCATACGCTTCCTGATCAGCCCAGGTATTGCGGGGATTCAATATTTCCGCAGGTACGCCATCACAACTTTGGGGCACCAGCATACCGAATACCGGATGTGCTTCATAAGCAACCGCATCCAGTTTGCCATTGAGCGCAGCAGTAATCATGGCGCGGGTGTATGACAGTTTCATGCGACTACCGGTACCATAAGATCCGCCACTCCAGCCGGTATTGATCATCCATACATTCACCGCATGCTCACGCATTTTATTGCCCAGCATTTCGGCATATTTACCAGGATGTAAAGGCAGAAAAGGAGCACCAAAGCAGGCGCTGAATGTTGACTTTGGTTCAGTGACACCAGCTTCTGTACCCGCTACTTTAGCTGTATACCCACTGATAAACTGGTACATGGCTTGTCCTGGTGTAAGCTTACTGATCGGAGGTAATACACCATAGGCATCACAGGTGAGGAAGAAAATATTTTTGGGCAATCCGCCAATACTGGGTTCCATTGCATTGCTGATATAATGTAATGGATAACTCACACGGGTATTCTCCGTAATGGCCTTGCTGGCAAAATCAATGCGATTGGTACCGGCTTCAAATGTAATATTCTCCACCAGGGCACCGGAACGAATGGCGTGGTAGATTTCCGGCTCTTTCTCTTCACTCAGGTCAATGGTCTTGGCATAACAGCCACCTTCAAAATTGAATACGCTGTTGGCAGTCCAGCCATGTTCATCATCACCAATCAGTTTGCGGCCAGGATCTGCACTGAGCGTGGTTTTACCCGTTCCACTCAGACCAAAGAAAATAGCCACATCGCCTGCTTCACCCATATTGGCGCTGCAATGCATACTTAATACATTCCGCTGCTGCGGGAGGATATAATTCAGGATGGTGAAAATACCTTTCTTCATTTCGCCGGTATAACCCGTACCACCAATGAGGATGGTTTTGTGGGTAAAAGATACCACGGCAAAGTTGTGCTGACGGGTACCATCAACTGCCGGATCGGCTTTAAAACCTGGTGCTTGTATGATATGCCACTCAGGCTGCATGGTTTCCAGTTCTGCATCGGCCGGACGCAGGAACATATTGTAGGCAAACAGGTTACTCCAGGGATGTTCATTGATCACCCGAATATTCAGCCTGTGCGCAGGATCGGCACAGGCATAAGCATCCCGTACCCAGATCTCGTCTTTGCTGTTCAGGTAATTAACCAGCTTATCACGCAATTGCAGGAAATATTTTTCCTCGATTGCAATATTGAAATTATTCCAATGAACGGTATCAGCCGTAATACTATCTTTTACAATAAACTTATCCAGCGGCGAGCGACCGGTGAATTCACCGGTATTGATACAGAGCGCACCCGTATCATTCAGGGTACCCTGATCCCTTATTAAGGTCTGCTCCGTCAGTTCTTCCGGGGTCAACTGGTAATGCACCTGCTTATCCGTATCTAACCCAATGGCTTTGAGTGTGGTCCGATCAATCATCATAGTTGAATCTGTCATATACAAACAATCGTTAGTTATTTCGACAAAAGTAATCGTTTCCCATTCACAGCCATGGATTAGTGTGGTTACTACACGTTATTCCTTTGCAAGCATTTTCATTTTTTCTTGTAAATTTTTTAAAAAACCGCATGGTATTTTATCGGATTCAACAGTCTGTCAGTCAATCGTTTGAAGGTTTTATAAAAAACTGCGGATAATTGCGGTTTTTCGTTCGCAGTTCTGGGTGCAAGCGAGTATTTTTACCAAAATTTTGCGCGTATGAATGTCCCGGTGGCAAAGGGAACTATTTCAACCGAACACCTGCAACAATTCAGATCCATTGTTGGGGATTCTTTTGTTTTGGTTGATGAAGAAAGTTTACAACGATATGGTCATGATGAAACCGAACAATTATCCTTTCCGCCTGAGGTTGTCATCAAACCTCGTACTGCAGATGAGATATCGGCCATTATGAAGATCTGTAACCGCGACCTGATCCCCGTAACACCTCGTGGTGCCGGTACGGGTCTCAGCGGCGGTGCCCTACCCCACCTGGGTGGTGTACTCTTATCCACCGAGCGTATGAACCAGATCCTGCAGATAGATGAACGTAACCTGCAGGTAACCACCGAACCCGGTGTGATCACAGAAGTGCTGCAAAACGCCGTGAAAGAAAAAGGACTCTTTTATCCACCCGATCCCAGTAGCCGTGGCAGTTGTTTCATCGGCGGTAATATTGCCGAAAACAGCGGCGGCCCCAAAGCTGTGAAATACGGTGTGGTAAAGGATTATGTGCTGAACCTGGAACTGGTATTACCCAACGGTGATATTATCTGGACCGGTGCCAATGTGTTGAAAAATTCAACCGGATACAACCTCACCCAACTGGTAGTAGGCAGCGAAGGAACATTGGGCATTGTAACCAAGATTGTACTCCGGCTCATTCCCTTCCCCAAATACGATCTGTTGATGCTGGTGCCTTTTGCATCCCTGGAAAAAGCCAGTGAAGCCGTGAGTGCCATTTTCCGCGCCGGATTTGTACCCAGCGCACTGGAACTGGTGGAAATTGATGCATTGAAGATCGTGAGCAAAATGGTGGACAGTTCTGCCGTACCCGTAAACGATGATATTGCCGCACACCTCATCATTGAAGTGGATGGTAATAATATGGATGTACTGATGCAGGATATGGAATCCATTGCCACATTACTCAACGATTTTGAAGCCGGGGAAGTATTTTTTGCGGATGATGCACAGCAAAAAGCCGAACTCTGGAAATTGCGCAGACGCGCCGCAGAAGCCGTAAAAGCCAGCGGTTATACCATTGAAGAAGATACCGTTGTACCACGTGCAGAATTACCCGCACTGATCAAAGGCGTAAAAGCACTGGGTAAACAATATGGGTTCCAGGCTGTTTGCTATGGGCATGCCGGCGATGGCAACCTGCATATACGGATCAATCATCCGACCATTAAAAACAGTCACGGTAATGCTGAAATGACAACAGCCTTACGTGCGCTCTTTGAACTGGTACATGAATTGGGGGGCACCATCAGCGGAGAACATGGGATCGGACTGATTCAAAAACCCTATCTGAGTACCGTTTTCAGGGCTGCCAACCTGCAACTCATGCAACAGATCAAAAAAGCATTTGATCCTAACAATATTTTAAATGCCGGAAAAATATTTGACTTGAACTGATTGTTATTTTTACCATAAATACAGATGAAGATGAAGAAGCCGTTTTTGATGATTACCTGCTTAGCCCTCATAGGCTTCAGCAGCCTGAAAGCACAGCAGAACGATACCGGTGGCGATATGCCCAAAGGATTTAAAAAAGAAAATATGTTCTTCGGCTCCGGATTGAACCTGTCCCTGGGGAACCGCTATTTCAATGTGGGTATCAACCCTGAACTGGGTTACAGCGTAAACAAATGGCTGGATGCCGGTGTAGCTTTAAACTTCAACTACTTTTCACAGAATGCGTCTGATTTCAGCAATATCCGTTTCCGCAATTTCAATTATGGAGCCGGTACTTTTTTACGCATCTGGCCGGTTAACTTCCTGCACCTGCAGATACAACCCGAATACAACTGGATCAGTTCTTCCCAGAAAAACGTATTCAGCGGCGCTACCGCGAAATACAATTATAATGCCGGTAGTTTATTAGTAGGTGTAGGTTATGGAAACCGGGTAATAGGCGGACAATACTCCTATTTCACACTGATGATTGACGTATTGCAGAATATCAACTCCCCCTACCGCGATCAGTTTAATGATCCCCTGCCTGTATTCCGGGCCGGCTTTGGGGTATACCTCAATCGAAAAGGGCAATAGCTTCTTCGGCACTGGTACAAACAATCAACCGTTCTTCCCAGTTGTCGTATAAAAAGCCCTGCGCCGTCATCACACGCATATGTTCGATCAATGACGTATAATATCCTGCTGTATTCAGCAGGATTATTTTTTTATTGTGGATGTTCAACGTGTTCCAGGTAAGCATTTCAAATAATTCATCCAGGGTACCATGACCACCGGGTAATACCACCGCTGCATCACAAAGCTCATACATCATTTTCTTACGCACATGCATATCCGGTACAACATGCAGTTCGGTCAGCCCCTCGTGTTGGTGCTCCCAGGCAATCAATACTTCCGGGATCACCCCAATGGCTTTGCCCCCATGATCCATTACCCCATTGGCCACCGCCCCCATCAGCCCCTTGTTACCACCCCCATACACCAATGTAATACCCCTTGCTGCCATCAGGCGACCCAGATCAGCCGCAACTTGCATATACAAAGGATTACGCCCCTCTTTTGAGCCACAAAAAACAGCCAGTTGTTGTATCTGCATATACCCAGGATTTGCCACGCAAGGTAAGCCGCTTTTAGCAGCACACCACCGGTCTGCCTGTTTTTGTAGATTTGCATTCCAAAAACCTGCAACAAAACGCAAACAAGCCCTATCTTTATTGCTTTCCCAATCACCGGAACCAAAAAAACTTGCTATGTCGCCAGTCCTGTTGTTCTCTTTTGTCATCATTTATTTTCTTGTACTCCTGGTTGTAGCCTGGTTCACCGGGCGCGGCAGTAATAATGAATCTTTCTTTATCGGCAACAGAAACAGTAACTGGATGCTGGTAGCTTTTGGCATGATTGGTACATCCCTCAGCGGAGTTACATTCGTGAGTGTGCCAGGTGCTGTTGCCAAAGAATCATTTGCCTATCTCCAAATCACGCTGGGATACCTGATTGGTTATTTCGCCATCGCATTTGTACTCTTACCCCTGTATTACAAACTCAACCTGACTTCCATTTACAATTACCTGAGTACCAGACTTGGTTTTAAATCCTATAAAACAGGTGCCTCATTTTTTATTCTTTCCCGTACCCTCGGTGCCACCGCCCGTTTGTACCTGGTGGTTCGCATTTTACAGGACGCCATCCTCGAAAGTTTTCATGTACCCTTCTGGGCTACTACCCTCATCATACTGGTTATGATCCTGCTGTACACCTATGAAGGCGGTGTGAAAACCATTGTATGGACCGATACCCTGCAAACCACCTGTATGTTACTGGGACTGGTGATCTGTGTGGTGTATATCCTCAGTCAGCTCGACATGAGCCTGGGTCAGAGCCTGCAGGCCATGGGCGAAAAAGGGTATTCCAAAATATTTTTCACCGACCCTTCCAGTAAACTGTTTTTTGTCAAACAAATCCTTGCCGGTGCTTTTGTTACACTCACCATGACCGGTATGGACCAGGAAATGATGCAGAAAAACATTTCTGTAAAGACCCTGAAAGACTCACAGAAAAATGTGGTTACCCTGGGTTTTATCATGCTGGTAGTCATTGGCTTGTTCCTGTTGCTGGGAGGTTTATTATACCTCTTTGCCGATGCACAGGGCATTACGGCTACCGGTGATAAATTATTCCCGAACATTGCACTCAACCACATGCCGCAGATGGTATCGGTTATCTTTATCATTGCATTGATATCGGCCTTGTTCCCCAGTGCAGATGGTGCCATTACGGCCCTCACTTCTTCTTTCTGTATCGATATACTGGGTATGCAGCGCCGCGATGACTGGCATGATACTGAGAAAAAGAAAATCCGTCAGCGCGTACACCTCACTTTCGCATTGATCTTCCTGCTTTTTGTTATGGTTTATAAATGGATCGACAGCAGCAGCATGATTGGCGTGATCCTGAAAGTGGCGGCTTATACATACGGACCATTACTGGGCCTGTTCACTTTTGGCATACTCACCAAACGTACAGTGAATGATAACCTGGTACCGTATATCTGCATTGCTTCCCCACTGTTATGCCTGTTGCTTGATAAATACCAGAAAGCCATCTTCGGTTCTTTTGAAATCGGACTGGAATTACTGATCATCAACGGCCTGATTACCTTCCTGGGATTATTCCTGGTTTCGAAAAAAACAGTTCAGACAGCTTAAATAAAGAATGGTTGAGTTGAAGGATACAGTTGTATTACTCAACTCAACCATTGCATTTTTTGGATTCAGTTGTTTACCACAACTGAATCAACTCTTGTTCTTTGATTTCACCTTGCGGAGGCAAGCTGGATGGATTTTCGGCCAATTCCATTTTTTCGCCCAGCTGAATATGCACCATCGACTCTATAACCAGTTTATGACCGGAAGTATTAACACGATCCAACAAAGCCAATACCTGTTCACGGCTTTTGTAGAGTTCGGCCAATCGCTTGGTAGAAGCGGGATCCGGTTCACCCAATCGCTCTTCAGAACTGAAGTTGCGCATGCGGTGAAAATTGATTTTGTGGTTGAGTAAAGTCAGCAATACTTCTTTTGCTTCATCCGGTGTGAAAACACCATTAATCAGCTTAACATTTTCTGTACTGTTCATATTCTGTGTTTTAATTGATATGAATACCGGATGCAATGCTTACCATAGGTGCATCAGCAGTTATACGGTTTCTGAGTTCAGCCAATTCTTTCTGCAGTTGCTTAATCCTGTTTTCCCGCATTTTAATATCCTCCTCCTGCTCTGATCCCCTGATCTTATCTTCATGGTACTTGATTTTTACGTTCACCAGCTGCGATATCAGATCAAGCGCTTCTGCCGTTTGAAACTTTCCTTGTATCAGTTGTAATTGTGTCATGTTAATTGATTTTATTGTCCTTGTCCCAATGAATAGGCTTGTTTACCATTGAACGTGTAGAGGTTCTCCGTTTTAATAGTGTCTATTCCCTGCATTTCTGCTTTTTCCAGTAATTCAATGATTTGTTTTTTAGTTACACCCGCGCCGTTGGATGGCTTAAACCGGCATCTCCAGTGATCGGTACAGAAGGTTTCTTCAAAGCCCTCCGGCCAAACTTTAATACCACGGTTGGTAATCATGGATAACTCTACTCCGGGTACCGATACCTGCCTGATTTTTTCAGCCAGTTCATCGGCTTTATAGCCATCCCAGTGTACAAAAAGATCCACGCCCACCAGTTCCTTCTTCGCTGCTGCTTTTCGCTGGTATTTAGGTAAAGTGAGTACCGTTTCCTGATCGTAATGCACTGCTTTGAGGGTGCTGGGCTGCTGGCCAAGATTGGCAATCACTGCCTGGGCAAATTCAGTTGTGGTAACACATTGCTTGCTCACACCTTCTTTGTAGATATCATAGGTATGGATACCATCTTCTATGGTTTTCAGCCAGGCGTTCTGTACTTTTTCGGCAACGGTAGTCTGACCAATATGGTTCAGCATCATAACCGCTCCCTGTAAGAGTCCGGAGGGATTGGCAACATTCTGACCGGCCCTGCGGGGTGCAGAACCATGAATCGCTTCAAACATGGCACAGGATTCTCCGATATTGGCGGAACCAGCGAGTCCAACCGATCCGGTAATCTGGGCAGCCACATCCGATAATACATCGCCGTACAAATTGGGCATTACAATAACATCAAAGTACTCCGGCGTATCAGCTACTTTGGCGGCTCCGATATCTATGATCCAATGTTCGTTTTCGATATCGGGGTATTCCCGGGCGATCTCATCAAACACCTGGTGAAACAAACCATCGGTCTGCTTCATAATATTGTCTTTGGTAAAACAGGTTACTTTTTTCCGGCCATACTGTTTGGCATATTCAAAAGCGTACCGTACAATTTTTTCACAGCCGGGTCTGCTGATCAGTTTCAAACACTGCACCACTTCATCGGTCTGTTGGTGTTCGATACCTGCATACAGATCTTCCTCATTCTCGCGGATGATTACAATATCCATCTGCGGATGTTTGGTTTTCACAAAAGGATGCAGACTGATACAGGGACGTACATTGGCATAAAGACCCAGAAACTTACGGGTTGTTACATTCAGGCTTTTGTAACCGCCACCCTGGGGTGTGGTGATGGGTGCCTTCAGAAACACTTTGTTTCTCCGGATAATATCCCAGGCACTCTTATCAATCCCCGCAGTATTTCCGGCCAGGTAAACTTTTTCACCTACTTCCACCTCATCTATCTCCAGCTGTGCTCCCGCAGCTTTGATGATCTCCAAAGTGGCCTCCATAATTTCCGGGCCGATGCCGTCTCCCTTTGCAATGGTAATTCTTGTCATAGCTTTTTTTGTTTTGTGACACAAAATTGCAGGGCGCGAATCATATATTTTTATTTAATTTTACAATACTAATCATAAACATTATTTATGAATTACACTTTGAACCAATTGCATATTTTCCTGAAAATTGCGCAAACCCAAAGCATTACAAAAGCAGCGGAAGAACTCAGTCTCACCCAGCCGGCAGTTTCCATACAGCTAAAAAAGTTTCAGGACCAGTTCGATATTCCATTGACAGAACTGATAGGCCGGAAAATTTATATCACCGATTTCGGAGCAGAAATTGCCATTGCAGCAGAAAATATTCTCAACCAGGTTTACGCCATCAACTATAAAACACTTGCTTATAAAGGACAGTTATCAGGCAGACTGAAAATATCAGTAGTATCTACCGGCAAATATGTGATGCCCTATTTTTTATCGGGTTTTCTGAAACATAATCCGGGAGTTGATCTGGTAATGGATGTTACCAATAAAACCAAGGTTATTGAAAGCCTGGAAAAAAATGAAGTAGACTTCTCACTCGTATCCATTGTGCCGGATGCGTTTCCGGTACATTCCATAGAATTACTGCCCAATAAATTATACCTGGTTGGAGCCAGTGATGCTGTTATACCAGACGCCAGTGGCGTTAAAAAACTATTTGAACAATTGCCCTTCCTTTTCCGCGAAACAGGTTCCGGAACCAGGCAAACCATGGAAAAGTATTTTGAAAAGCATCAGCTCAACGTTTACAAAAAAATGGAACTGACCTCCAACGAAGCAGTTAAACAGGCGGTACTGGCGGGATTGGGTTATTCCATCATGCCGTTGATAGGTATCAAAAATGAATTGAAAAACGGCGATATGAAAATTATTCCGGTAAAAGGATTACCCATCAAAACTGCCTGGCAACTCATCTGGCCGCATGGTAAAAAAGCGTCTCCCGCCGCAGCCGCTTTCCTGGAATACATCAAAGTTGAAAAAAACAACATCATTGAAAAATTCTTCCCACAGATGGAATAAACGAGCCATTCTCGAAAACGCAAATTGCACCCGTCCGCTTCAGGGCCCACCTGCTAGTTTTCGTATCTTTGCATTATGTCAGCACCCCAGTTAATCACCCCTGAAGCCGCAGCTTATGCTTCACAGTACAGTTCCCTACCGGATGGGCTGCTGAAAGAAATTGAGGACTATACGCTGGCCAACCACCCCCAGTCTCACATGCTCAGCGGGGCATTACAAGGCAAATTTTTGTCCATGTTGAGTACTTTATTACATCCCCGTTACGTTTTAGAGATAGGTACTTTTACCGGTTACAGTGCCCTCTGCCTCGCGGAAGGGCTTGATAATGAGGGCGAATTGCATACCATTGAGTTGAGAGAAGCCGATGCAGCAACTGCCCGGGGCTTTTTTAGCAAAAGTGAAAGAAATAAGCAGATATTTTTGCACACCGGTGCCGCTGCAGAACTGATCCCAACCATTGACCGGCCCTGGGATCTGGTTTTTATTGATGCAGATAAAACCGGGTACATTGATTATTATGAACTGGTGGTACCCCGGCTCAGCGAAAAAGGGGTTATCCTGGCCGATAATGTACTTTTTCACGGCCAGGTACTGGAAAATCCGGTTAGCGGGAAAAATGCCAAAGCCATACAGGCTTTTAATGACCATGTGTTGCAGGATCCCCGCACCGAACAGGTATTACTCACCATCCGGGATGGTTTACTCCTGGTGAAAAAGAAACAGGCATGAAAAGATTATTAGCGGCGATAGGCAGCTGTATGGTATTACTGGTACAGGCACAAACGGTTTCCGTTCGTGAAAGAACTGAGCAGTATATCAATGCATACAAAGAAATAGCTATTCAGGAAATGGTCAGAACCGGCGTTCCCGCTGCCATCAAACTGGCCCAGGGCATTGTTGAATCCCAATTTGGTGAAAGTGATCTGGCCAAAGAATCCAATAACCATTTCGGAATCAAATGTAAAACCGAATGGACCGGCGCACGTACCTATCATGATGACGATGCCCGTGGCGAATGTTTCCGTGTTTACTCCTCTGTGGCAGACTCTTATCGCGATCATTCCGATTTCCTGCGGACCCGCCCCCATTATGCATTCCTCTTCAACCTCGATCCTACCGACTATGCGGCCTGGGCTACCGGTTTGAAAAAAGCAGGTTATGCTACCAGCAACACTTATCCGCAAAGACTCAAAAAGATTATTGAAGATTATGAGTTGAATCAATACAGTATACAAGGTGTGGCCCGCATGAAAAATGGTACCACTAATCAGCCCCTGGTTGACAATACGGTTGCAACACCGCAGCCCCTGCCTATTACAAAAGATACCGCAACTACCATACCTGCCACTAACCTGGCACTGACTGAAAAAGTACAGACCCAAAACATTGTTCAGCCCGAATCCAATAACGAAACAGCAGTTGATACCATACAGGATACCAATACTGCAGTGAGCTTGCCTGTTCCGGATGTAAAGCCGGCGAAGAACAGCCCTTACCCGAAAGGCATTTTCACCATCAACCATACCAAGGTAATCTATGCAGAGCAAGGTATTTCCCTGCTGGCCCTCGCCAACCAGTACGATATCAGCCTGTCAAGATTGCTGGAGTTTAATGAACTGCCGGATATGGATATACTGGATACCGATCGTTTGCTTTTTATTGAACGTAAACAGAAAAAAGGCAGTACCGATACCCATATTGTTACTACCGGCGAAACCCTGCATGATATCTGCCAGAAAGAAGGTATACGCCTCGAAAGCCTGCTGGAATACAACAAACTAAAAAAAGATGCCAGCCTCAGTGCCGGTCAACAACTGTATCTGCGTGTTGTATCTCCTTCATCTGTGAAAAACGAAAAAACTGCTCCCAAGAAAAATACCAAATAAATCTGCCATGTCCCTTATCACCGTACACGATAAACAATTCATTCCCTATTTGCCCGAAGACCTGATTCGTGAAAAAGTAAAAGAACTGGCAGCTGCACTGGACCAGGATTACCAGGGTAAAAGACCCCTTTTTATTGCCATACTCAATGGCTCTTTCATGTTTGCTGCTGACCTTTTCAAAGAACTGCAGATAGAAGCTGAAATCTGCTTCATCAAACTTGCTTCTTATAAGGGAACCAAATCCACCGGGCATGTGATCACTGCGATCGGACTCGATACCGATATCACAGACCGTCATGTCGTGATCCTGGAAGATATTATCGACACAGGTAAGACCATGCATGAATTCCTGCCCCAACTGCAGAACCAGCAACCCGCATCTTTAAAAGTAGCAGTACTGCTGCATAAACCAGATGCTACCCGTTTTACCATACCAATCGATTATTGCTGTTTCTCCATCCCCAACAAGTTTGTATTAGGCTATGGCCTGGATTACGACGGACTGGGCAGGAATATCCGCGAAATCTACCAGCTGAAAGACGAAGGATAACAGGGCTTTAACAGCCATCAGTTAGCATAATACCAAAAAATCTGCGTTATATTGTTATAACCAAGTCTGCCAAATGATACCCCGCATTTGGATATTATGCTGTTGCTTACCATTCAGCCTCTCCGCGCAATACTTGTTGCGTGGAGAAGTAAGGAATGATATGCGTACCCCGCTCGAAGGGGTTACACTTCGCATCAGCTCCAACCCGCAACTGGTTTACCAGACTGGTGCCGGTGGAATTTTCAGCATACCCATGAACCGCGAATCGGATACACTTTGTGTATTGCTGGATGGATATGAACCCCTGAAAAAATTTATCCGCGCATCCGGATACGAACAGATCGTATTGAAAATGCTACCGGCCACAGCACGCAGGTACCGGCAAAAACTATCGTCCGTAACCACCAATATGTCGGGCAGTATTACGTATCCTACACCTGCATCGGGGGAGAGTTACAGCAACCTGATTGAAAACAAATTCATTGCGGCAAAAGAATTTCCGGAAACAGGTTTTTCACTGAATATCGACAAAGCTGCTTACAGCAATATCCGGCGCTTTCTGAACAATGGCATGCTGGTTACTCCGGATGCCGTGCGCATTGAAGAAATGTTGAATTATTTCGGATTTCCATTACCGGCAGCATCAGCTGCACAAAACGGATTTCGCTTTCATCCCGTAGTTACTTCCTGCCCCTGGAACAGCAATCTGAAGCTGATGTTTCTGCATTTAGCCGCACCATCCCTCAAACTGGATCAGGTGCCCCCCTCCAATCTTGTATTCCTGGTAGATGTATCGGGGTCGATGGATCAGCCCAACCGTTTACCACTCCTGCAATCGGCTTTCAAAATGTTGACCGATAACCTGCGCGTGCAAGACAGCATTACCATTGTTACTTATGGTGGCGGGGTACACATTGCCCTGCCCAGAACATCAGGAGCCGACAAAAAACAGATTTATGGTGCCATTGATTCCCTGATCGCCGGTGGTGATACACCAGGTGCCGGCGCTATTATCACCGCATACGAAATGGCCAGACAAGGTTTTATTCCCGGCGGTAATAACCGCGTGATACTGGCTACCGATGGCGATTTTAACGTGGGCCAATCCTCTGAAAAAGAACTCGAAGACCTCATCATCCGGTATAAACAAACAGGTATCTACCTCACCTGCCTGGGTGTAGGCATGGGTAATTACAAAGACAGCAAACTGGAAATATTATCCAAAAAAGGGAATGGCAATTTCGCGTACATCGACCAGATCCGGGAAGCTGAGAAAACCCTGGTGAAGGAATTTACACAGACTTTATACGCCGTAGCAGATGACGTCTCCCTCAGCGTACGTTTTAACCCGGAATCCGTGTCGGAATATCGGCTGATTGGATTTGATAATAAAAAAAATGCTGTCGAAGACAGCAGTAGTTTACTGGAAGGTGGTGAGATCGGCAGTGGTCATACATCCCTGGCAGTTTTTGAACTCAACCTGAAACATCCCAACGATTCACTCACACCACAACACTGGGCCGATATTTCGCTACACTACCGGGAACCAGTTACCGAACAAAAAAACACCATACAGTTTAAGGCCACAACCGTTATTGAACCCTGGCGACGCATAGACCAATCCTATCGTTTCGCTGCAGCAGTAGCCATGTTCGGGTCTGTACTGCGACATTCCGCCTACACCAGCGACTTTAAACTGGAAGACGTCTCCATCCTGGTTAAATCGGTCATACAACCAGGAAATATCCTGCAACAGGAATTACTGACATTGGTTCAGAAAGCTATTCAGCTGTATCATCCCTCGAAACGAAGACGTAAATAATCCTTATTAGCAGTGAGGAAAATGTTTAGACTGCAAGAAAGCAGCAAATAGCCAGCTACTAATTCCAAAGCACAAACAATAAAACAACAAAATCCAAACTAACTAAACGCTTCTCTTACTCGTTCAAAAAAACTCTTATCGTTTTTATTCGGACTTGGTTTGAAATTACCACTTGCACTTAATTGTTCCAGCATTTTCTTTTCTTCATCTGTTACCTGCTGTGGTGTCCATACATTCACATGTATAAGCTGGTCGCCTTTAGCGTATCCCTGTACTTCGGGGAACCCTTTTCCTTTGAGGCGGAAAATTTTACCACTCTGTGTACCTGCAGGAATTTTGATTTTAGCCCTACCATCAATAGTAGGCACTTCCACCTGTGTACCGAATACAGCATCAGGGAATGATATGTGCAAATCAAAAGCTACGTTCAAACCGTCTCTTTGCAATTCAGGATGCGCTTCTTCTTCAATCTGGATAATCAGATCACCTGGTGCTCCACCACGCTCTCCGGCATTACCCTTGCCACTCATACTCAGTTGCATACCCTCCTGTACACCGGCAGGAATATCAATGCTGATGGTTTCTTCGCCATATACCCTGCCCTCTCCTTTACAGGAACCACATTTGCTGGTCACCGTTGTACCTTCACCATTACAGGTGGGACAAGTAGTAACCGTTTGCATCTGACCCAGAAAAGTATTGGTAACCCTTCGTACCTGTCCGGTACCACCACAGGTACCACAGTTTTGCACACTGTTTTTATCTTTCGCACCACTGCCTGCACAAGTTGAACACACCACATGTTTTTTCACTTTCACATTCTTGGTAACCCCTTTCGCAATCTCCTCGTAATTCAATTTTAATTTGATGCGCAGGTTACTGCCACGTTGACCACGCGCGCGGCTACTACCGCCCCGGGATCTGCCGCCACCACCAAAGAAATCACCAAACACACCACTATCACCAAATATATCCCCGAACTGACTGAAGATATCATCCATATTCATACCACCGCCATAACCACCTGCGCCAGCATTGGTACCCGGACCAAAAGCAGCATGGCCATAACGATCGTATTTAGCTTTTTTATCAGCGTCACTGAGTATTTCATAAGCTTCTGCGGCTTCTTTGAACTTCTCTTCTGCTGCCTTATCACCCGGATTTCGGTCGGGATGGTATTGCATAGCTACCTTACGATAAGCTTTTTTAATCTCATCGGCAGAAGCTGATTTGCTCACACCCAATATTTCGTAGAAATCTCTTTTAGCCATTGTTTGATCTTTGATTTTTGGATCTGTGATTTCTTGAATTTTGACTTCTTGATTGATTAAATCGAAAAATCAAACATCAAAAAATCCTCCTTATTTCCCCACCACCACTTTTGCAAAGCGGATAATCTTATCATTGAGGTAATATCCTTTTACAACTTCATCAACCACTTTACCCTTCAATTCTTCTGAAGGTGCCGGTATCTCTGTAATCGCTTCGTGTTTTTCTACATCAAAATCAGCCTGTATGCTATCCATGGGTTTCACGCCTTTGGACTGCAAATTGGTCCGCAGTTTATTAAATACCAGCAATACTCCTTCTTTCTGTACCTGGATATCGTCATTAGCCTGTAATTGCTTTTCAGCACGGTCGCAATCATCCAGTACATCCAGTAGGGAAATAATAACATCCTTACCGGCTGTCTGAATCAGTTCTACCCTTTCCTTGGCCGTCCGGCGCCGGAAATTGTCAAATTCGGCCATCAGACGCAGGTACTTGTCTTTCTGATCCTGTAATTCGGCTTTCAGCTTTTCCAGTTCACTTTCTTCCGCTACCGGTTCATTCAAATGGGTGTTCCCGGCGGCGTTTTCATCGGTATTAATATCCAAGCCCGCTTCTGTGCCGGGTTGTGTCAATTCTTGCTCTTCCGTATTCATTATTTTCAGCTTTTGGTGACAAAATCCTGTCAAAAATTTTGCCGTTGCAAAGAAACGGGAAAAATTGGCAGTTAGGACAGCCGATCCGGGCATTTCAGGCAGTTCTGGCAAGGGTTTTCCGTCCGGATATGCCATACCATGCACCGGGATAAGCTATCTTCGCGGCATGACGCAAGTGTTTCTCAGGAAAAAAATAGCTCCCCGGATCGCCAATGGCCATCCCTGGATCTTTGGTAATGAGGTTGAACGGATTGAAGGCCCTGTTAACCCGGGTGATACCGTAGACGTTTTTTATGCCGATGGCAAGTTCGCCGGCAGGGGCTATATCAATCCCAAATCGCAGATTCTGGTGCGTTTACTGACCCGTAATAAGCAGGAAACCATTGATGAACAGTTCTTCCATAACCGCATAGCCCAGGCCTGGCAGTACCGCCAGCATATTGGCTATACCGAAAACTGCCGGTTAATCTTTGGCGAAGCCGATGAAATGCCCGCCCTGATCATCGATAAATTCAACGATTATTTTGTCCTGCAAACCCTGTCGCTGGGTATGGACCACTGGAAACCCGCCATTGTAAAAGCGCTGGAATCCATTTTTTCACCCAAAGGTATTTTTGAACGCAATGATGTTCCAGTAAGAGAACTGGAAGGACTACCCCAGTATAAAGGTTTTTTATCGGCACCATTTGATCCCAATATCATTATTCGGGAAAACGGACTGCAGTTTCATGTGGATCTGGAGAACGGACAAAAGACCGGTTATTTCCTTGATCAGCAGGATAACCGGCGCTCCATTCAGCATATCGTTAAGGGTGCAGAAGTATTGGGTGCATTTACCTATACCGGAACATTTGAAATTCATGCAGCACACTATGGCGCTAAGTCGGTATTGGGACTGGATATCTCCGAACAGGCCGTTGCACAGGCAAATCGCAATGCACAACTAAATGGACTGGATAATATCTGCAAATTCGAAGCGATGAATGCTTTTGATGTGCTCAAACAATGGGGCAAAGATGGCCGTCAGTATGATGTGGTTATGTTAGATCCACCCGCTTTTACCAAAAGCCGTGAAAATATTCAGAAAGCGATCACCGGTTACAAAGAAATCAATCTCCGCGGCATGAAACTGATCCGCAACGGGGGCTTCCTGGTAACTTCCAGCTGCACCAACCTGGTGCAACCCGATCTGTTTCTCCAAACCATTGAAATGGCAGCCAAAGACGCCCGTAAAAAAATCCGCCAGGTAACATTTCAGGCCCAGGCCAGCGATCACCCAATTATCTGGGGCATGGAGAATACCAATTACCTGAAATTTTTAATTGTTCAGGTTAGTGATAGGTGAGTTTTTGGTTTATCGTTTATAGTTTGTGGCTAGCATGATACACGTGTTGGCAAAAACTTATCTGCTAACTATAAACCATAAACCAAAAACTATAAACGATAAACCAATCCCTATTTCCATTCCGGCCATCTACCCGGCGTATACGGTGCCTTATTCAGTTCTAATTCTTTTTCCAGTTGCTGAATAGAAGCTTCCAGTTGTTTCATATCCGATAATATACCCGTGAGCGCTTGTGATGCAATGGCGTAATTACTACGGAAGGCAGCTGTAATTTTATTCGTTGAATTGCGAATATTTGACTCCAATCCCCCTACCAGTGCGGTCACACCTGGCAATGTCTCAAACTCCCTGCGCGCACGTGACTGATCTCCGTTTAACGCCTGGTTGATTTGCTGGTATTGCTTCATTAAATCACTTGCTTTTTCCAAGATAGTTTTTGCCGGTGCAGGCATATCCAGTACCGCCTGTTGTATGGTCCGTAAACGTCCGCCCATATCGTTTAGCAAATCAGCTGTTGCAGTGGTTGCTTTACGAAGCGCTGCGACCTGCTTATAAAATCCAACATTCTCCTGCATATTCACCGGCAAACTGTTTTGCTCCAGCAATTTGCAGTTGAAAGATACCGGTGCAACCAGTTCAGTTAATAGCCCATCTTCGTATTTGGCAAGACTAACGCTATATTGTCCGGGTTCTGCCAGATGTCCCTTTTCTTCTCCACCAAACAACTGATCCGGCGCAGGAATACTTCTGCCATTCACAGGTGCTGATACCCCATAGCGGAAATCCCACACAATGCGCTGTAAGCCTTTTTTAGCAGGTGCTTTCAGGTGACGTACTACATTACCAGCTTTGTCGCGAATGGTAAACAAGAGGTAAGGGTCGGGTTGCAGGTCTTCCATACGCAGGCTGTCCAGTGTAGGGTAATACACTTTTTCGTTCCTCTCGTATTTTGCTTTTTCTGCTTCTGTTCTTTTTTCTTTCAGCTTTTTAATATCGTCCTTCAGGTAATAGGTAAACACGGCACCCACAGGTGGATTTGGGGTGCTGAAATAGCTGCTGCCCAGATGTCCCTTATCCCTTAACCCAAGCGGAAAACGTTCTATAAACATCAGGCTTTCTTTGATGGGGAAAATAGCTGCGGTTTGTTGTGCCGCTTCTTTCTTGAAACTGCGCAGCACACTATAATCATCCAGTACATAAAAACCACGGCCAAAAGTAGCTATAACCAGGTCGTTCTCACGACGCTGAATTTCGAGATCACGCACCGGAACCGTTGGCAAACCAGCTTTCAGTTGAATCCACTCTTTACCGCCATTATTGGAGAAGAAAACACCAGACTCGGTTCCGGTAAACAATAAGTCCGGATCAACATGGTCTTCGGCGATACTGTATACACTACCTCGCTGGGGCAGGTTGGATTGAATAGGTGTCCAGCTCTTTCCACCATCCGTTGTTTTCAGCAGATAAGGTTTGAAATCGCCATAGCGATGGTGGTTGAAACAAACATACGCTGTGTTTTTATTATGCACAG
>JAACZQ010000015.1 GCA_009996675.1 Chitinophagaceae bacterium | reverse complement strand
TTGCATGTATTAAGCCTGCCGCTAGCGTTCATCCTGAGCCAGGATCAAACTCTCCATTGTAAATGTTGTTTGATCTGACTATTAACTCTCAATAAATTGAAATTAACGTCGGATTTGTGTTGTATTTTTTGATTGCTGTTAACCTTACAAGAAAACTAATTTGTAATTATGTTTAATTGTGCTGTTGCTTCCAAACTTTCAAAGATCTTTTGGCCTTTTCAGTGCCACCCTTTTGATTGGGGTTGCAAAGGTAAGAGCCTTTATTTTATCAGCCAAATTTTATTTGAAAAAATTTCAAACTTTTTTGCTGTAAAAAACTTGATGAGAACTACCGTTTTTTCGAACGGACGGCAAAGATAAGAGCTTATTTTTTAGTACCAAATTTTATTCAGTTTTTTTCTGAATTTCTCTCTCTTATCTGCTTCAATGAACTGCCGTTTTGTTGAACGGGCGGCGAAGATAGGATTGTATTTTTAATCACCAAATTTTTCTTGGAAATTTTCTGATTTTTTTCCTCGCTGATTCACTGTAGCTGCCTTCAAAGAACACCCTCTTTTTGTAAAGCGGGACGCAAAGATAACCCTGTATTTCTTCCTGCCAAATATTTTTGAGAAGTTTTAAGACAGCTTTTAGCTAAAACCACTGCCAGTAAGGGTTTCAGGATGAAAATTTTTTTTGAAGAAATCTGGCAACACCCTGTATTTCAATACAAATACTCCTTTTTCAGACTATCCGGTCAGACAATAACCCCTCCGGATATCCCACTTCCGTTAAAAACAAACCCCGGGCCGGTGTAGTGAAATCCGCCTCCCGGCAGTCCAACGCCCGCAAAATCCTGTCGAATTCAACTTTCGCCTTCTCCAGTGTACCCGCTGTACGGGCAATCCGCAACATCGTCCCCACCAATCCCCGGATCATTCCACGCAAAAAACGATTCGATCGTACTTCATACACCAAGCCCGCTTCCGTTTCCCGCCAGGCCGATTCCGTTACGCGGCAGATATAGGTCTTTACCTGGGTATTCCGCTTGGAAAATGAGGTGAAATCGGCATAGTCCATGACCATTGATGCCAAATGCTCCAATATTGACCGGTTTACCGGATAAGGATACAGCCAGCCCCGGTTCACCATAAACGGATCTTTACGATGATACAATTGATACCGGTAGGACCGATGGACCGCATCAAACCGGCAATGCGCCGTTGCAGGCACGGCATAAATCCCCTTCAACGCAATATCATGCGGCAGAATGGCATTCAGATTGTACTGATGCCTGGCCGTAAATGTCGATTCCGTATCTACATGAAAGAAGTTCTGTAAAGCATGCACCCCCGCATCGGTACGCGAAGAGCCGGTTAAAACCATTGGCTGACGGAATAAAGTCTCCAGGGCACGGGTTAATTCCGATTGTATCGTATGCTGTCCGTCCTGTATCTGGTATCCGCTATACCGCGTACCATCATATGCCAGTTCCAGAAAATACCGGTTCATCCTCTTTTGTTTAATCGTAATGCCTGTTTGGCTCCAACCAGATCAACTAATGGCAGGGGCGGAACCACACTGCCTGCCATGGCCATCTGTACCGGCCTGATTACCGGCACAAATAATATGATCGTATCCCGCCTGCCCTGTTCACTCACTATATATACCTGATCCACCCCATCTGCACCCGCTTTTTCGTAAATTTTCCGCACTTCGGGCAATAGCTGTGCCCGGGTCTGGGGCCTGGATTTTACCGGAATAGCTGTGGAACCCGTTGCCGTATCGCTTGGCTTAACCTTCGCCTGTGAGGGCTTTACCGCGGCGGGCGCTGAATCAGCATCAATTACTGTTTTATTGTCTGTGGTCTCGGAAACGGGTGCTGCCGGTACCGGCTTCGATAATGCCACCCAATTTCCCGTAAGAGACTCAAAACTAACAAGATCAAAGAGCGACCAGCTATGATCCAGCCCCAACTTCAGTGAAAAACCACGGTCCCGGTTATCGATGGGTACCTGGAACCGGAAAGACCGGCCCGTATCAGACAAAAGGAGATCGAAACTATAAATACCCGGTTTTAACTGTGAAATGAGTAAATACCCCCCTTCGCCGGATTGATGGATGGCTGTACCCGACTGTATGCGGAATGGTCTGCCATTTTCTGATTGCAGATAGATATAATGGGTTCCCTGTGCAACACTAATACATGGCAGCAGCGCTACACCAAAAACAATCAGCCAAATACCTTTTCTGAGACCCATAGCAATCCTTTTCAGCAAATCTACTTGAATCCCGCTTAGCTTCCGGTTGAATATTAACGCTTTTCGATGCGCCAAGGCTTTTATCTTTAAGGTTCAATTGACTATCTATGATAAAGCGTTTATTATTGTTTTCTGTTCTGTTCTGGTCGGCCACCGCATGGGCCCAGCCAAAAGAATCCGAAGCCTGGAAAAAAATTTACCGGGCTTTTGCCCCTCAGGTGAACGACCTGGTGCATACCCGGCTGGATGCCAGGTTTGATTACAACAATTCCTACCTGCTCGGTAATGTGTGGATCACACTCAAACCTCACTTCTATCCAACCGACTCTTTGCAACTCGACGCCAAAGGCATGGATATCAAAAAAGTTATGCTGATCAGCGGGGGTAAACAGATTCCCCTGACCTACCAGTACGACAGCCTCGTTTTATCGATTCAGTTGGGCAGAACTTTTAAGAAAAATGAGCAATACACCGTGTATATCGACTATGTAGCACGCCCGAATGAATTCAAGGTAGACGGTAGTGCAGCCATTACCGATGCCAAAGGGTTATACTTCATCAATCCCAAAGGAGAAGACAAGGATAAACCCACGCAAATATGGACTCAGGGCGAAACCGAAGCTACTTCTGTATGGGTGCCCACGCTGGACAAACCCAATCAGAAGACCACACAATTATTCAACCTGACATATCCATCCAAATATGTTTCCTTATCGAACGGCAAGCTGATTGCACAGAAGAAAAATGCCGATGGCAGCCGAACCGACACCTGGTCCATGGAACTACCCCATTCCCCTTACCTGTTTTTTATTGGAATTGGCGACTATGCCATTGTAAAAGATGTCTACAAGGGTAAGGAAGTCAATTATTATGTAGAGAAAGCCTACGAAAAAGTAGCACGTAAAATTTTCGGCAATACGCCTGAAATGATCGCCTTTTTTGAAAAGAAGCTGGGGGTTGATTACCCCTGGGTTAAATACAGTCAGATTGTAGGCCGCGATTATGTCAGTGGTGCCATGGAAAACACCACAGCTACCCTGCACCAGGAAAGTGCCCAACAGGATGCCCGCGAGCTGGTTGACGGCAATAGCTGGGAAAGCACAATTGCGCATGAGCTTTTTCACCAATGGTTTGGCGACCTGGTTACAGCGGAAAGCTGGAGCAATCTTTCTGTGAATGAAAGTTTTGCCGATTACAGCCAACTACTCTGGCTTGAATATAAATACGGCGCCGATGAGGGGCAGTATGAGCAATTCTCATCCATGCGAGGCTATATAGCCAGCGGCCAGCAATCCAGGGACCTGATTCGTTTTTACTACAAAGACAAAGAAGATATGTTTGATGCGGTAAGCTATAATAAAGGCGGCCGCATATTACACATGCTTCGCAATTATGTAGGCGATGAGGCATTCTTTGCATCACTCAATAAATACCTCAACACCTATAAGTTTGGTAATGGCAATGCGCATAAACTCAGACTGGCATTTGAAGCCGTTACCGGAAAAGACCTGAACTGGTTTTTCAATCAATGGTACTTTGGTAGCGGGCATCCCAAACTGGATATCACCTATCAATACGACGCATCCAAACAATTGGCCAGTGTTAGCATCAAACAGGTACAAAGTGGCGAGAAATTATTCAAATTACCGGTAGCCATTGACATCTGGCATGGCAATAATAAAAAACGATACCAGGTATGGGTGGAGAACAAAACAGATAGTTTCAGCTTCAGTGTGGCTTCGAAACCCGACCTCATCAACGTTGATCCTGACAGGGTCTTGCTGGCGGAAAAGAAAGAAAATAAAAACCTGTCCGACTATATTTTCCAGTTTAAACATGCCGGTAACTATATCAACAAGCAGGAGGCCCTGTCGTATGCTACAGCGCATATTACTGAAGAAGGGGCTACCCAGTTATTGAAAGATGCACTGACTGACCCTTATTATCATGTACGGGCTCAAGCCATTGCCGGACTTGCTGAGGTAGCGCCTGACGAAAGCACCATCCGTAAAATGGAGAATATTGCGCGTATGGATGCCAAACGTACAGTACGGGCCGATGCCATTGATTTACTGGGTAAACTGGCCGACTCCTCTTATATGATGTTCTTTGAACAGGCCATTGATGATTCCTCGTATGCTGTAGCAGGAGCTGCATTGGAGGCCTATGCTGTATTGGATAGTGCCGGTGCCTTTCAAAAAGCCAGAGCATTGAGCAAGCTGCCGGCTAAAGGCAGACTGAGCAGTGCCATCGCCGGCATCCTGATCAGTCACGGCGGTGATGATGAATTTGAAACCATATCCAAGGCTTACGATAAAATGCCTTTAAGCTATGATAAGGTAGATATGACGATGATGTATGTACTCTTCGCCGATAAAATCAATAACAAAAACTCTTTTAAAAAGATCATTGATGATGTCACCGGGTTCATGGCATTGATACCTGCTTCTGTAAAAGACCAAATCAATAAACCACTGGCAGAAGCCCTGCGCATGCTGGCTGGTAAAAAAGCCCAGGAAGGCAAACAGGATCTGGCAGATTATATACTGACCAAACTACCGGAAGATAAAAAATAACAAAAAGGCGGCTCGAATGAGCCGCCTTTTTTATAAAAGAGATCTTCTGTTTGTCAACATGAGTCTTGAGAAGAAGATTGTAGTAGTCCCATCATCCCAAAAACTTTTCGCCTACTACCATCCACCACTGGCGCCACCGCCACCGCTGCTACCACCACCAAAGCCTCCGAAACCACCGCCGCCACTGCCACCGCCCCAACCTCCTCCTCCGCCACCGCGTCCGCCGCCGAGGATTGAAGACCAGAAAATAGCTTCAGCAATATCACCATAACCTCTGCGGTTAATCATACCACCACCACCTTTACCACCGCCGCTTCTGCCTACGACCATCAATACCACAAAAAGAATTCCGAGAAATACGAGGATGGATTTACCGCTGGTACCGCCATTCCCTTTTTTCTCGCGTTTAACTTTATATTCTCCAACAGCAGCTTTGGACAATGCATCAATTGCGCGATCCAGCCCGCGGTAAAAATTACCTTCTTTGAAAGCGGGTGTTATTTCATTGCGGATAATACTGGAAGCTACCAGATCGGGGATAGCACCTTCCAGGCCGTAGCCTACTTCTATGCGAATTTTGCGATCATCGATGGCAGCCAGAATCAGCACCCCATTGTTTTTCTTCTGATCGCCTATACCCCATTCACGGAACAGCTTGTTGGCATACTCTTCTATTTCATAGCCATCCAGACTTTTAATCAGTACGATAGCAATCTGATTGGAAGAGCTGTCATCCAGCATTACCAGTTTCTGTTCCAGGATATCTCGTTGTTCTCTCGACAGCACACCTGCCGCATCATTCACCAGTTTGGGTGGATTGGGTTTGGGCAAGACATCCTGCGCAAATAATAAACTGCCAAAGCCTACCAGTGTTATGAATAAGAGTAATAATTTTTTCATGGTCATCAATACACCCTTCCGGGTCTTTTATTTACCAAATACAATATCATCTGGCAATTCATTCTTATCGGTCTTGGCATCATAAGGGAAATGCGTAGTGAGTGCTTCACCGATATCCTGTATAATTGTCACCAGGCCCGCGGCATACCGTTGCTGGTTGAATTCCCGAAGCATATTTTTCACTTCCGCAGTCCAGAATGCAGAACCTACCCGCTGGTGTATTCCTTCATCGCCAAACACAGCCAGCTGCCGGTCTTTCATAGCGATATATACCAATACGGCATTACGCTGCTGGGTCTCCTGCATTTTTAATCCGAAAAAGAGTTCCTGTGCCCGGTGAATCGGATCCACAAAGCGACAACGATTCTCGATAAAGATTCTTACTTCCCCGCTCGTACGCCTTTCTGCTTCCTGTATGGCTTGTACGATCTGTTGCTTTTCAGCTTCAGAAAAATAAGATTCCGGTTTTTTGCGAAACAGTCCGAACATGGTCTCAGGTTTAAATAAACACAGCGCAGGAAAATATACCCTTGGGTATGTTACCTGCGCTGTGAACAGAGCTTACATTAGAATTTTACTTCCGGTGCTTTTTCGGCACCAGCTTCTGCTTTAAAGCCTTCTTTTACTTTAAAGCCGAACATACCAGCCAGGATGTTCATGGGGAAAGAACGGGCTTTTACATTGTAATCAGCCACGGCCTTGTTGAAATCGTTCCGAGAAACCTTGATGCGGTTTTCGGTTCCTTCCAGTTGCGCCTGCAATCCACGGAAAGCATCATTGGCCCGCAGGTTGGGATAGTTCTCCGTAACCATCAGCAAACGACCCAGTGCCTGGGACAGTTGTCCCTGAGCCTGCTGGTACTGCTGTAATTTTTCAGGAGAAAGATCATTAGGATCAATCTTGATCTGGGTAGCGCTGGCACGTGCATTAATCACGTTCTGCAAAGTAGTTTGCTCGAAATTAGCTTCACCCTTCACCGTATTCACCAGGTTAGGGATCAGATCAGCACGACGCTGGTAATCACTTTCCACATTAGCCCAGGCATTTTTCACTACCTCATCCTGTTTAACCAGTCCATTGTAACCATTGCAACCGCAACCGCCCAATAAAAGAACCAGTGCAGCAATAACAATCAGTGTTAAATTCTTTGTATTCATTTGTTTGTTGTTTTTATAATAGCTTGTTTAAATCTATACAATATCAGTAGCAGAATCTTGTAAAATATTACAACCTACCCTATTAGATTGATAATAAACGAGTTATTCTTTCACCGCTGCAATGCCAGGTAACTCTTTTCCTTCAAAATATTCCAGCATGGCTCCGCCGCCGGTAGATACATAACTCACCTGGCTGGCAAAACCGAACTGGTTAACGGCAGCCACACTATCGCCACCTCCCACCAAGGAAAAAGCCCCTTGCTGGGTAGCCGCGGCCACTGCAATGGCAATAGCTTTGGTGCCATGTTGGAATTTTTCCATTTCAAAAACCCCCATCGGGCCATTCCAGAGAATGGTTCTGGAGCGTTGGATGCAATTCGCAAACTGCTGGCAGGCATTTTCGCCAATATCCAGTCCCATCCAGCCATCGGGTATCTGGTTACTGGGTGCTGACGAAGTATTGGCATCTGCCGCAAATTTGTCGGCGATAATAGAGTCGGAAGGCAGGTGAATGCACACCCCTTTAGCTTCGGCTTTTTTGAGCAACGCTACTGCCATATCCAGCCGATCGTTTTCACAAAGCGAGCTTCCGATTTGTCCGCCCTGTGCTTTCATAAAGGTATAGGCCATACCGCCACCAATGATAATATCGGTAGCACGATCCAGCAGGTTCTCGATGATCAGGATTTTATCGCTCACTTTGGCTCCACCAATGATGGCGGTAAAGGGTTTTTCGCTGTGATGCATTACTTTCTCGGCACTGGCCACTTCTCCCTCCATCACCAGGCCAAACATTTTTTTATCTGCCGGAAAGAATTGGGCAATCACGGCCGTAGAAGCATGTGCACGGTGAGCTGTTCCAAACGCGTCGTTCACATATACATCACCCAGCTTGGATAATTTTTCGGCAAATGCAGCATCCCCTTTTTCTTCTTCTTTGTAAAAGCGCAGGTTTTCCAGGAGCAGTACCTGCCCGGGTTGCAGGGCAGCCGCTTTTGCATAAGCATCTGCACCAATACAATCATCCGCAAATTGTACAGATACCCCATTGAGCAGCTGTCCCAGGTGATGAACCAGGTGTTTCAGGGAATACTTTTCAGTGGGACCATCTTTGGGACGTCCCAGATGACTCATGAGGATCACACTGCCTCCGTCGGCCAGTATTTTCCGGATGGTGGGCAAAGTGGCGCGCATACGGTTATCATCGGTAATCTCATAAGCAGCATTGAGGGGCACATTAAAGTCCACCCGGATAAGCACTTTTTGCTGATGAAAGTTGTGGTTGAGAAACTTACTCATGGTATTGATTTGAAATTTTGAAGATCGGGAAATTTGAAAATGTCAGAAAAAGAAATGTGGCAATTGAAGCATGTTTACACATTTTCAAATTGCCACATTTGCAAATTTTCAAATTTGATTATTTGGAGATCAGGCCAGCAAAATATTTCACGGTTCTCACCAGCTGGCTCACATAGCTCATTTCATTATCGTACCAGCTTACGGCTTTTACCAGTTGGGCATCACCCACGGTCATTACTTTGGTCTGGGTAGCATCAAACAGGGATCCGTAACGGATTCCAATGATATCGGAGCTTACAATTTCATCTTCGGTATAACCAAAGCTTTCATTGCTGGCCGCTTTCATGGCTGCATTGATTTCCTCGGCTGTTACTTTTTTACCCAGGATCACCGCCAGTTCTGTTAATGAACCGGTAATGGTGGGAACACGCTGGGCACCGCCATCCAGTTTACCTTTCAGTTCGGGCAGTACCAGTCCGATGGCTTTGGCAGCACCGGTGCTGTTGGGAACGATATTGGCTGCAGCGGCCCGGGCACGACGCAGATCGCCTTTGGGATGGGGTGCATCCAGGGTATTCTGGTCGTTGGTATACGCGTGAATGGTGGTCATGATACCGGTGAGGATACCAAACTGGTCATTCAATACCTTGGCCATGGGTGCCAGACAGTTCGTGGTACAGGAAGCGCAGGAAATAATGGTTTCGCTGCCATCCAGGATATTGTGGTTTACATTGAAAACAACGGTTTTCAGATCACCGGTAGCAGGTGCAGAAATGACAACTCGTTTAGCACCGGCTTTGATATGGGCTTCCGCCTTCTCTTTATCGGTAAAGAAACCGGTAGATTCAATCACCACATCTACACCATGGCTACCCCAGGGAATCTGGGCTGGGTCTTTCTGTGCATAAATGCGAACAGTATCACCGTTTACTATAATTGAGTCATCGGTAGAAGTTACTTCAGCATCAAATCGTCCCTGAGCACTATCATATTTCAGCAAATGGGCCAGTACTTTCGGACTGGTAAGGTCATTAATGGCTACTACATCAATACCCTCCATATTGTAAATCTGGCGAAAAACCAATCGGCCGATCCGACCGAAGCCATTAATGGCAACTTTAACTGTACTCATGGGAATTCTGTTTAATTGGTTAAAAGCTAAAAGAATTGCGAATTTACACCGATTGTAAGTATTGGTGCTAATCTTTTTTGCGCTTAACCGACCGTTTTTCGGATTGCGAAAGCCCTGTTTACAAGGGTTCGGCAGTTTTTTCCTAAAAATGAATGAAAAAAATTTTGACAGGAAAGCGCCAAAACCTATTTTTGCGTCCCGATTGACAAAAACATGCCCGGTTCGTCTATCGGCTAGGACATCTCCCTTTCACGGAGGAAAGACGGGTTCGATTCCCGTACCGGGTACAAGAGGCGCTCAGCAATGAGTGCCTTTTTTGTTGGGTGTTGTTCAGCAACCAATATGATTAATCACTCCTGCCATTGAGCTGAATATCGACCACACAAAAAAGCCATTGGTTAATCCAATGGCTTTTTTGTGTACTGATTATTTCAACTACCACCGATACCGTACCGTGGCCATCAGTTGCCTGGGTGCGATTGGATTGATGCTGTAATTCTCATGCGCATAGTAGTTGAAAGTATTGGTCAGGTTGGAAATTTTTGCCAATACACTGAATTGCTTCCAGCTATACCCCGCACTGAGGTCTATCGTCACAAATGCATCTACCGGGAACAAGCGGTTATAGGTCTGCGTCTGCTGTTTGGTATTGTTAAACCCGGCATAGCGCTTACCGGTATAGTAAACACCCGTACCTATTTTCCATCCTTTACGGCTATAAAAAACAGTGGTATTGGCTGTGCTGCCGACTGAATTCTGCAAGCGTTCTCCCTCTACAAAGTTTCCTTTGGCATCCGGTGTGCGTGTATAGCGTATGTAATTGTAGCTATAGCCGGCAGTGATATCGAGCCCTCGCAGCGGATGACTGTGCAGGTCAATTTCCAACCCGTCACTGGTTGTTTGACCGGTAAGTGCCTTCAGGGCTGTATTGTTGTTGGGCGTAATACCATCTGCCTGGAATTGTGCGGTCTGGGCCAGATTATGGTTGATGATGCGGTATACCGTGAAATTAGCGGTGAGCCGGTGTTTCACCAGATCATTCTTGATACCGATTTCAAACTGATCTATCAATGAAGGCTTCAAAGTATTACCATATACATCGGTACCGCTGTTAACAACAAAGGAATTGGCATAGGAAGCAAATACACTGGTGCGCTCGGTTGGCTGGTAAACCAGTCCTGCCCTGGGAGAAAATGCCTTATCGGTTTTTATATCACCCATGGTCACCGTATTTGTCAGTAAATTGGTGGTCCTGGCCGCTTTTGCCTCCTGGACAGACCAGCGTAATCCGACTAAAAGCTTCACTTGTCTGGTAATCGTCACCAGATCCTGTACATAGGCTCCAAAACGAAGGGTAGGCGTTTTCACCGCACGTATGGCGGTAGCCACCGGAATATCGGTTCTTGCCTTATACTTTCCCGGGTCCAGTATATTAATGGTATCGTATACTGTTGGCTGGTTGAAGCTGTAGGCGGTGGTATAAAACCGATCCATATCCATTCCGGCCAGTACGATATGCTTCAATGCTCCGGTATTGAATGTACCTGTAAGGTTAACCTGCGCACTATAATAGCTTTCCAGGTTTTTCGTGCGGTTGAGTGGCCGGTAGAAATCGCCGTTGGCCTGTGCCTGTATACGTTCTGTAGAGTAGTAATCACGGCTATAATCCTGGTAAGAAATAATCCCGTTCAACTTCCAGTTGTCATTCAGTGTATGCCGCAGGGTTGCTGTGGCACTGGCCTGTTGTGTTGTAGCGTATTGCCAGGTTGCGCCGAAAAAGGCGCCGCGTGCCACATCCGGTATGCGGGTATTATCAATGGAGCCGATACCAAAATCGGGAGTAAACTTGTGATAGAGGTAATCACCCTGGATCAATAAATCGGTTTTATCTCCCAGTTTAAACAAAAGACTCGGGTTGGCATAATAGCGTGTGGAGTGCACATTATTCCGGTAGCTGTCTGCATTTTCAAAACTTCCATTGATGCGGAAAGCCACTCTTTTCGCTACAGGCCCATAGACGTCAAAAGTTGGTTTGAACAGTCCGTAACTACCAGCCCGCAGGGTAAACTCTCCACCCGGTTGAAATTTCGGCTGTTTGGTTACCATATTCACCACACCTCCTGCAGCTACATTACCAAAAAGAATGGCGGCACTCCCTTTCAGTACCTCTACCCTTTCCAGGGAGCCCATTTCCGGCATAGTACCGGAATTGATCCGGATCCCGTCTTTGAAAAGATTACCTGCTCCCAGTCCATACCCCCTTGCGCTGAAATTTTCCTGTGTGGCGCCCCGGGTAGTAGCGAGATAAACACCATTGGCATTTTTGAGTACATCGCTGAGTCGCTGTGCCTGCTGGTCTTCCATCATTTTCCGCTCTATAACACTTACCGCCTGAGGCAGATCCTGTGCAGGAATTGGCGCTTTACCAATGGTGAGCGCTTTCTCATTGGCCCTTCTTCTGGCTTCTACAATTACTTCATCCAACTGACTCGCTGTTTCCTCAATAGTAAAATTGAGTTCCAGCACCTGATCCGCAGCCAGTGTAATTTGTTTTTCGATGGTTCGTAAGCCGGTAAATGAAATCCGGAGCAGGTGGATCCCCGCTGGCAGGTTCCTTAATACATAAGTACCGTCGCTCGCGGCAACCGTTGCTTTCCTTGTATCCACTACAATATTAACATCTGCAGCGGGGCTGCCGTCTTTGGTTTGTATTTTGCCTTTTATCGTTGCCTGTTGAGCTATTGCATACATATTGATCAGCACCAGGGTTAAGAGGCCAATTCCTTTCTTCATCGTCTTTTTAGATTTTGTGATGCAAAAAAAGACTCAAATCGATCAACCACTTTGCCGCATCGGGAAAAACGCTTTACGCAATCAGGAAAGATTGGCCGCAAAACCTGCCGGCTAATAGTACTAAAACCCGTCTGCTTTCCTACATTTGACCTTATTATGCCCATACTGGTACACCTGGCTGATGAAAGAAACGCCGATAAGATCAAAAAAAACGGCATTAAACATTCCCGTTACAGGACTGGCGTTTTCTGTATGCCGGTATTACAAAGTTTTTTTATTACACATCAATGGCTCAGAGAATTAAAGCAGGGAGGAGCAAGAACATTGGTGGGTATCTATTTCCGGATGAACAGTTCAGAAAAAGTGTATGCCGGCAAATACGGTAACCCGCATCGGTATATTACCCTTGGTACGGCTATCAAAGAAATCATGTCAATGCCCGATCCGTTGGGATACGAATTAATCATACCCAGAAAAATAGAAGCTTCCGAAATCACCAAAATCAAATATCTGCCGCAAACCCTTGGCTGGAGATATATGCCCGATAGCCATAATAAAAAACCCTGCAACTGCGAATATTGCCTGAGAGGAACCATTAAAGGCAGAAAAACCAAAAACCGGTTAGACAAAGAAGATGCCGATAGTGCATAAATAACCCAAGATTGGAACCATGCAACGATTTCATTTCCTGGCAGGTCAATCCAGAAAACACCTGTATGAAAAAAATGACTTGGGTAGTATTTGCATGTCTTGTCTGGACGTTTTCCGGATGTCATAAATCAGACAAACAATTAATGAACAAATGCTTCCGGGTGAAAATACTCGATGAATTCTGTGGTACGGCTGTTATGCAGATACTGGATGAGGATTATTATAAATTTGGAGTAAGTGGTTACCAGTTGGGGAACATCAGTTATGATCATGTTTTCACAACAGAGCTGGGTTGTGCAGACATGAAGACCATCAATACCTTCTCCACATCGCTGAAAGGATTGACCCTGCATGTAAAAATATTGAAACAGCCGGTATATGACCCAGCTTGTATTCGTTGTGCCGGCGTCGTTCCCAATGCCCCCAATAAATGGATTCCCGTACAAGTTTCTGAGCCTTGTGATTAGTTAGCGGGGTTGCGGAACAACTTAATCACTTCCTTCGAGATGCAGTTTCTGGTGATGGGCTCCGGCGGCTACATGTAATGCGAATCCCGCAATTGCAGTGTCTTTAAGAATATTGATCCAGGCAAGGCTACGCATTTCTTTATCGCCGGCATTCAGGTAATTGGGAACATGCAATGTGAGAATAAAAATGAACAACAGAACAGCCAGTACATAGGCCGCAGTTTTCACATACCGGTTGGTAATAAAAGCTACTGCCACCAACCAGAAAGCTACGCCAACAACATATACCCAGGCTATGCCACCAGGCAAGGCGGCAGGAATATAACCAACAAGGTCTCTTGCATGTGTAAAATGGAACCAGCCAAAACTCAACATAACAGCGGCTAAGAGATAGATAGCAATCCGGGAGATGAGATGATTATTTTTCATGACGGCAGGTTTTACTGGTAAACAATTAATACCCGATCCCTTCATGTGTTGAAATCCATGCTAGGCTAATCCGAAATAAAGAACTAAGCCATTACAATATAAACATTTTATGGCAATTCCGCAAATACCGACAGCGGACAGCTTTGTTGTATGATACAGCGCCGGTTGGGTTTGCCTGTAGCAGATATGAACAGGCTTATACAGCGATATCAACCAATGTAGTACCGGTCATAATTTTTACCGGGTAGGCTTCCAGGAAACAACCGAATTGTTCCAGGTATTTTTCATTAAACTTATCAATTACACCCGATGCTGCGCCTTTTCGAACCAGGTTAATAGTGCATCCGCCAAAACCACCGCCCATCATCCGGGCCCCTAAAACAAAACTGTCCTGTTGTGCCCAGCTTACCAATGCATCCAGTTCGGGGCAACTGACTTGATACAAGTCTCTCAAACCACGATGGGTGGCAAACATCTTTTTACCAAATGCTTCCATATCTCCCTTTTCCAAATCAATAGCGGCAGCTTCTACCCGGCTGATTTCTTCCGTAACATATAAACAACGTTGATAAATTTCTTTTTCAGCACCGGACAATACCTTTTCTACGATATCCGGTGATACATCCCGGAGGCTTTGTATGCGGGGATCATACTGTTTTAACAGCGCTACGCCAGCCTCACATTCAAGTCGCCTTTGGTTGTATTCCGACGAAGCCAGCTCGTGTTTGACTTTTGTATTGAACAATAATAATTCAACATCATTACTATCCCAGGGCAGGTAACGGAAATCCATTGTGCGGCAGTCCAGCTGCAATAAATGATCTTGCTTACCAAACAAGCTGGCAAACTGATCCATAATACCACATTGTACGCCTGCATAACTATGCTCGGCCTCCTGGGCCAATAATGCCATGGTTTTCCTGGGGATTTGCCACCCGAACAAATGATCCAATGCGAAGAGTACAGCACATTCAACAGCAGCTGAAGAGGAAAGTCCGGCGCCTTCGGGGATATCGCCGCGTAATACCATTTGAAATCCGCTTACCGGATAACCATGTTTTTGTAATACGGCAACCACACCCAACACATAATCTGACCAGCGTGGGGAGGCTTTGGTAAGATTACTGGCATCTGCTACCAGTAATTCATCGTAGTTAACGGCATATACCTGTATTTCCTGATCGCTGCGACGGCCGGCTGATACATACACAGCATTATCGATGGCCGCAGGCATCACCCAACCTTGATTATAATCGGTATGCTCTCCAATCAGGTTTATCCTTCCGGGGGATGACACAATACATTCCGGCTCGCCGAATTTTTCGCGATAATACCTGCCGGCATCGGCAATCAGTATATTCATCAGCTCAGGGTTGTCTGGTAATGCATTTCGGGTATCTGTACCTCTTTAAATCCTTTGCGCATGAGCCTTTTTGCAAAATCCTGCTGTACATCATATTCTCCATGTACCAGGAACAGGGTTTTAACCTGAGCAGGATCCTGACAAGCCAGGAACTGTGAGAGATCCTCATAGTCGCCATGTGCACTCATACTGCGCATTTGTCCTACTTCTGCCACCACATCATACATATCACCAAAAATTTTCACTTGCTTGGCTCCGTTGGCCAGTCTTCCGCCCAGTGAATGCGGTTCGCAGTATCCCACCAGCAATATGGTGTTTTTTTGCTGGCTGATATTATTGAGAATATGGTGTTTGACTCTGCCGGCATCAGCCATACCACTGGCGCTGATGATAACACAGGGTTGTGGCAAATCGTTCAGGTATTTACTCTCATCCACTGTTTTAATAAACTTTAGTCCCGGAAAATCAAAAGGATCTTCGTCGGTCTCCATCACTTTCTTAATACGTTTATTAAAATATTGCGGATATTCCTTCAGCAACTCGGTTGCTTCCCGGCTCAGGGGGCTATCCACATAATATGGCACTTTGGGTAAACGCTTTTCCAGGTCAAGCTGGTTCAGTGCATATAAAATCTCCTGTGTTCTGCCCACGCTGAATGCGGGAATAATCAGTTTGCCTTTTTTCTGTATACAGGTTTTTTCAATCCAATCATATAATGTATCGGCAATGCCATGCACTTCATCGTGCAGTTTATTACCATAAGTGCTTTCCAGAATAATATAGTCGGCTTGCGGGAATACGGCTGGTGAACGCAGGATGGCGTCGTTATACCGGCCCACATCTCCGCTGAATGTTATTTGTTCTGTTTTTCCGTCTTCGGTGATCCGCAGGTGTACGGCAGCGCTGCCAATGATATGACCGGCATCTGTAAACATCAGTTGTACCCCCTCGGCTATATCGGTCCAGGTATCGTAGGCTACGGGAACAAAATAGTCCAGCGCTTTGGCAGCATCTTCCAGATCATAAAGCGGTTCATAAGGCGGCAATCCTTGCTTCGCTCTTTTTTTATTAATAAATCGTGTATCGTCGCGTTGAATCACTGCCGAGTCTTCCAGGAGGATGGCCCCTAAATCTCTGGTGGCGGGTGTTGCAAAAATTTTTCCCTCAAACCCTTCTTTCACCAGTTTGGGTATCAGGCCGGAATGATCAATATGTGCGTGTGACAATACCAGTATATCAACCCCCATGGCATCAAATCCCAGATGCGCATTCATGGCTTCTGTATCCCGTCCCATTCCCTGGAACATGCCACAATCGAGCAGGATTTTCATGCCATTCTTTAATGTAACCAGGTGTTTGGAACCTGTAACTGTTCTGGCAGCGCCATGGAATGCAATTTTCATACACACATTTTTTGCTTTGTCTGATAATGATTAATCCTTTCTGGCTTTGGCTTTAAAACTCCAGGTCACGCGGAAGTTTGCAACCGTTTCCCCGTCTTCATTTATACCATTGGAATCGCAGGTGATGGTTCTGCTTTCCCCGTCCTGCAGGCAGGCTTCGATGGCATCCTGAATTTTTTGTCCATCGTTACAGATAAAATGAACCGTACCCGTTACTTTCTTAAAAAAATTTCCTTCTACACCAACCACCAGCATACTCACACCGGGCTGTCGGCGGTATATCTGTGCAAAAGCCAGTAATCCCGTACTCATTTCCGCAGCCATTGACTGAACCGCAAAGTACATGGAGCGGAATGGGTTCTGGTTCAACCAGCCATAACGCACCCGTACTGATGCCTGCTGGTCATCAAAAACATCCAGTCGAAGTCCGGCTATGAATGCAGCAGGTAACTGCCGGAGCAGGAAAAGTCTGAATTTCCAGGGCTGACTGATTTGTTGCTGAAAAGTTTTGAAATGCGGGTTCATAGGCAGCACGTTACATAAATGTACCACCTGTGTTTTAATAAAAACGCAGCTACCCGGAAATTATTGGTTTTATAACAAGAGGGCTGCCAGCAGGTAATCAGCACATAAAATGAGGATACAACTGACTACTACGGCACTGGTACTGGCCCGCCCGATTTCCAGGGCGCCCCCTTTTACATGGTATCCATAATAGGCAGGGATACTGCTCACGATAAAGGCAAATGTGTAAGATTTATACAACGCAAAGTTGATATTATAGAGATTCAGGTTCTGCCGAAGACCAATATCAAAAATATCCGGTGCCAGGATACCGGCCATATTACCGGCAGTACGTCCGCCCCAGATACCCAATACTGCTGAAATCACAATTAGGCAGGGAATCACAACGAGTGATCCTAGAATTTTGGGCATTACCAGGTAACTCTTGGTATTAATGCCCATGATTTCCAGGGCATCAATCTGTTCACTGATACGCATATTACCCAGTTCGCTGGCTATCTTACTGCCGACCACCCCAGCCAGCACAATACTGACTACCGTGGGCGACAATTCCAGAATCATACTATCCCGTACAATCTGTGCTATGGTGGATTGAGGAACCAACGGACTAACCAGCTGATAAGCCGTTTGCACAGTTGTTACCGCACCCAGAAACAGGGAAATGATGACCACAATGGGTAATGCACCGATCCCAATTTCCACGCATTGGTGCATGAACTCTTTCCAATACATACGCCAGTTCTCGGGTTTGGTAAACATTCCCTTCAGCATCAACAGGTATGATCCAAAATGTGTGAAAAAACTCATGCAGTTGTTTATACGTTAAAAACAGTTTTATTTCTTACGCTTCTTTAATCGCTTCCACCAACTGCTCCGCTGTACCGCTTCATCGGTATCTATGCGACATTTCAGTTGGGCATCCACCACCGCTACCAGGGCCATATTCACAATACTGCGAACAGTGCTTCCCAATTGCAATACATGTACCGGCTTTTTCAAGCCCAGCAAGATCGGCCCGATGGCGTCGGCGCCGCCCACTTCTTTCAGCAGGTTATAGGATACGTTACCGGCCGTGAGGTTGGGGAAAATCAGCACGTTCACATCTTCATCCACCAATTCACTGAAAGGATAATTATCTCGCAGTATTTCTTTATTGAATGCCATACTGCCCTGCATTTCTCCGTCTACGATCAGGGATGGATTTTTTTGTTTGAGTATCCGTGTGGCTTCTGCTACCATTTTGGCTTCGGGAGAATCACTGCTGCCAAAATTGCTGTAACTGAGCATGGCTATTCGCGGTGTAATATTGAAATTACGGACTTCTTTGGCCACCATCATGGTAATATCGGCCAGTTCTTCTGCCGTTGGATTGAAATTCACCGTAGTATCTGCCAGGAAAAGTGGCCCTTTCTTGGTCAGCAACAGGTACATACCCGCAATTTTCTTCACGCCTTCCTCTGTTCCAATAATCTGTAGTGCCGGACGTATGGCTTCTGCATAATTTTTGGTCAATCCCGAAAGCATAGCATCCGCATCACCGGTTTCCACCATCATACAACCAAAATGATTGCGATCTTTCATGATCTTCAGGCTCTCATAATGATTAAAACCTTTACGCTGACGTTTCTGGAAGAACAGTTCCCCATAAAACTCACGTTTGGATTCCATTTCATCGCTGCGGGGATCAATAATCGGAATATCGGTCAGGTCAATACTATGTTCCTCAGCAATCCGGTTGATCTTGGCAGGATCACCCAACAAAATCGGATAAGCTATACCGTCGTCGTAAATAATACTGGCTGCTTTCAGGATTTTCGCATTATCTGCTTCAGCAAATACCAATCGCTTCGGATCGCGACGGGCTTTATTACCAATTACCCGGATGAGTTGGTTATCCAATCCCAATCTGCGATTTAATTGCACCACATAACCATCCCAGTTAGTAATTTGTTTTTGTGCAACCCCGCTTTCTATAGCCGCTTTGGCTACGGCAGGTGCTACGGTCGACAGCAGGCGCGGATCCAATGGTTTGGGAATAATATATTCGGGGCCGAAAGACATACTGCTTTGGTTATAGGCCAGGTTTACAATATCGGGAACGGGTGTTTTGGCCAAATCTGCCAGGGCTTTTACAGCCGCCAGTTTCATGGCTTCATTGATTTGTGTGGCGCGCACATCCAATGCCCCACGGAATATATAAGGGAAGCCCAATACATTGTTCACCTGGTTGGGATAATCGGTACGGCCTGTAGCCATGATGATATCTTTCCGAACAGCAATCGCATCCTCATAACTGATCTCGGGATCAGGATTCGCCATGGCAAATACAATGGGGTGTTTGGCCATCGATTTCACCATGTCTGGTGAAAGAATATTGCCCACACTCAATCCCAGAAATACGTCGGCGTCTTTCATGGCTTTTTCCAGGGTCCAATCCGATTTTTTTACCGCAAATTTCCTGCGGGTTGCGTCGAGATCGGTCCGGCCTTCATGCAAAACGCCGTCTTTATCAAACAGGGTGAAATTTTCGTAGCGTGCCCCCAAGGCTACATACAATTGTACACAGGCCATGGCCGCGGCACCGGCACCACTAACCACAAAACGAACTTTCTCAATTTTCTTTTTCTGTAATTCCAGTGCGTTGAGCAATGCTGCACCACTAATGATAGCAGTACCATGCTGGTCATCGTGCATCACCGGAATCTTCATCTGCTCTTTGAGCTGCTGTTCAATGTAAAAACATTCCGGTGCTTTGATATCTTCCAGGTTTATTCCCCCAAAAGTGGGTTCTAGGGCTTTTACGATCTGGACAAATTTCTCAGGATCCTTCTCATTAATCTCTATGTCAAATACATCTATATCTGCAAATATCTTGAATAATACACCCTTCCCCTCCATCACCGGCTTACTGGCTTCCGGGCCAATATCACCCAAACCCAATACCGCCGTTCCATTAGTGATAACAGCCACCAGGTTACCCTTGGCTGTGTATTTATATACATTCTCGGTATGGTGATGAATTTCCTTACATGGCTCTGCTACACCCGGACTATACGCCAGCGACAAATCTCTTTGCGTTTTGGCTTCTTTGGTGGGCACCACTTCTATCTTTCCGGGTCTTCCACCGGCATGGTATTCTAAAGCTTGCTCTTTCCTCAGATCTTTGTGTTTAGCCATATTTCTTTTTTTGGTTCGCAACTGCAGAACCCCGGTCAGCAGTACTTGTGTCACACACTGCAAGGTTCCTCCCCCGATCAGCTGTATGTTTAAACAGGTAATCGGGGTGCAAAATACAATATAAATAAAAAATGGGGCTATTTGATAAATCCGATGCGTTCCCGATTGGTCATTCGCTTCTGTTCTACCTGTTCATCCAGTATATTCTCAATGGCGTCATATATGAGCACCAACTGCTCATTGTGGTTCTCTACGGTCTGCTGAATTTTCTGCACTTCTTCCGTCAGCGCAGCACATTGCATCGATATTTTCCGGACGGATATAAATGCTCGCATGATGGCTATATTCATGTCAATAGCTCTCGGAGACGACAGCACACCGCTCAGCATGGCAATTCCTTGCTCCGTAAACGCATACGGCGGATATTTACTGTGTTTACCCTTCCCCGTTTTCTCTAAGGACGCAAATTGCGTCCTTAGAGAAAAATACTCCTGGGTGGTCAGTTCAAACATAAAATCAGCCGGAAATCTTTCCAGATTACGTCTTACGGCTTCTTTTAACCGTTTTGTTTCCACACCATAAAGACTGGCAAGATCCGCATCCAGCATGATTTTCTGGTCGCGGATTGTATGTATTTTCTGTTGAATAATGGCTGTTTCCACCTTCAAGACGGTTTACAAATACTGAAAATAGCCTTTGTAAAACAGCCTTTGAATAGTCCGCCTGATTTCAGGTAATAATTCAGCCAAAAGAATGGTATAACCCGCAATTATCGCACCAGGGTGCGGGCACCCAGCCAGGCCATGGTACCCATGCCAATTTCAATGGCATTTTCATCAATATCAAACAACGGCGTATGTACATTATGGATGATACCTCGGGCTTCATTGCGCACACCCAGGCGAAAAAAACAGCCGGGTATTACCTGGGTATAAT
>JAACZQ010000014.1 GCA_009996675.1 Chitinophagaceae bacterium | reverse complement strand
ATAGCCGAAGTCTTCAGCTCCCATGCGCATTTCCGTTTCCTGCACCTGTTCTTTACCCATGTAAACATCAGCGAGGTCCCAGGCTTCAGCTGTCAATTCCGGATCATTATCCACCGTAGGGTAGCCAACATCTATATGCAAATCTATTTCCCCGCCCATGGAATGTACCAGCCCCTCGGCATTCCGACGGATCAGTTCATGTGCCCGGAAACGCCATGCTTCGTCCATAGCACGGAATGTGCCCATCATTTTTACCTCACTGGGAATAACATTTGTGGTATGTCCGCCTTGTATGGAGCAAATCGACAATACAGATGGCGTAAGTGGGTTTTTATTCCTGGAAATCACCTGTTGCAGGCTAACGACCAGATGGGATGCAATCAGGACCGTATCCGCCGTTAAATTGGGAGATGCGGCATGACCACCTTTTCCACGGATGGTAATATAAATTTCATCGGCGCTGGCCATTACACGGCCTTTGCGAAAACTCAGTTTACCGGTATCCAAGCCAGGGTGTACGTGCAATCCGATGATACCCTGTGGCCTTGGGTTCTCCAGTGCCCCGTCGCGTATCATGTAACTTGCTCCACCGGGATTTTTTTCTTCTCCGGGCTGGAATAATAGCTTGATGGTACCTGACCATTCTGAACGGGTTTCCTGTAAAATTCTTGCTGCACCCAATAAAATAGTGGTATGTACATCATGCCCACAGGCGTGCATCACACCGGGGCGTGTTGATTTATAAGATACATTATTGGCTTCTTCAATAGGCAGTGCGTCCATATCCGCTCGCAACGCCAATACACGGCTCCGGGGATCTTTTCCTTCAATAATACCAACAACGCCAGTTGTAGCCATCACTTGATATGGGATACCCATTTCCTGTAAACGTGCCTGCACATATTTACTGGTTTCAAACTCCTGGTAACTCAGTTCGGGATGTGCATGTAAATGCGACCGAACCGCTATATATTCAGGCGCATATTGTTTGGCCAGCGCTTTGATTCTTGATTCTAACATAACTCGTACAATTAAAACAACTCTTCCTCTTCTGATGGATTATACTCGATAACATCTTCTACCACATATACCCCCTGCGGATATACTTTATTCAACAATTTGCGATACTTGTCGGCGTCTTCCCTGCGTAAAAAATTACCGATCCTTACTTTAAACAAAGGCGACTGATAAATGGTATATGTTTTCTGATCGGAAAAACGCGTCAGCAGTTCTGCCTTGATTTTAAATGCCTGCTCCCGGCTATTGGTGCTGATCACCTGAACCCGGTATCCTTTGTATTGACCATTGCTGGTTAACATAGCCGTTCGTTTATTAACCTGTGCCTGTTTTTGTGCAAGCAGATCCATACGCGGGTCTCTTTTTACCACTATTGAATCGTTGTTTCCGGCATACAGTGCCGTAATCACCAGACAGGCCGCCACACTCATTACCAGCTTTTTCATAACAGTAATTTACATTTTTTTTATGAGCTCAATCAGTATCCCCCCTGCGCAGCTTTGGCTCCCATGACAATTGCCACACTGGCGCTGCAACCCAGGCGGGTAGCACCCGCATCAACCAGTTTCCGTGCAAAATCGTAATCGCGTATGCCACCCGAAGCCTTGATCTGTACCTGCTCCGGCAGGTGCAAGCGGAATAATTTTACGGTCTCTACACTGGCCCCTTTCTCAGCATAACCGGTTGATGTTTTCAGGTAATCAATACCCGCCACACCATATAGTTCACAGCATTTAATAATCTCATCATCGGTCAGCACACCGCTTTCAATAATAATTTTTATGACTTTACCCTTGCTTTTCACTACAGGCATAATATGATTGATCTCATTGGCCAGGTATGCCCAGTCACCATTCTTTATGGCAGATATATTCACTACCACATCCAGCTCGTCTACCCCATCTACCATAGCCAGTACAATTTCTGCAATCTTTGACTCCACCGCAGCATAACCAAATGGGAAACCAATAACAGTAGCCACTTTAACCGCCGAACCTGTCAATGCCTGCTTTGCCTGCCTGATGAAGTTTGGTGGTACACAAACAGCAGCAAACCCAAACTGCTTGGCTTCGGAACAAAGCTTGTCTATGTCTGCCACAAGGGTTGTGGGTTTTAATATCGTATGATCAATGTATTGATTAATCGGACCAGTCATAACAATCCTGTTTACCCACAAAGGTAGAACGAAAAAGCCTCTCTATTGAGAGGCTTTTATCAGCAAATGTTAAAGGTCTTTACCATGGCAGGATTTGTATTTTTTCCCGCTACCACAGGGACAGGGATCATTTCGACCGATTTTAGGTCCTACTGATATCGGCTGTTGCTTTACAGGTGTAGGATCATAATAATCGTTTTCTGTGGGTGGAGCATCCAGGTTCTCCTTGCTGGCATTCATACGACTCATGTCAGTCTTCTGTTGCTGGCCTTCACGCACTTCTTCGCCATCCTGTAATGGAATCGCAGCATGACAAAGGAATTGTACGATTTCACGGTTTACTTCCGTATCCATTTTCTTAAACAGATCAAAAGCTTCCATTTTATAAATCACCAACGGATCTTTCTGTTCGTATGTAGCGGTCTGAACACTTTGTTTCAGGTCATCCATGGCACGCAGGTGTTCTTTCCAGGCGTCGTCAATCAGGGCCAGGGTAACGGTTCTTTCCAGTGCAGCCACCAGTTCAGCACCCTGACTGTTCAGGGTCTTCTCCATATTGGAGAGCACCTGCATACCCTTGCGCCCGTCGGTGAAGGGCACAATCACATTTTCAATATGGTTCCCTTGCTGGCTACGGATATTCCGGAACACAGGAATAGCCTGTGTCATCATATCCGCTTTTTTACGATCGTAGTTGGTTACCGCTTCCTGGTATAATCTTTCTGCCAGCTGGTGTTCCGGAACTTTACTCAGTTCTTCCGCTGAAATGGCGGTGTCGATACCAAAATTGACAATAGTTGCCATGCGGAATCCTTCATGATCATTCACTTCGCGGAATGAACTGATCAACCCTTCCGCAACCGCATAAAAAGCATTATCCAGATCCAATGCCAGTCGTTCACCAAACAAGGCATGGTTACGTTTGGTATAAATAACCGTACGCTGCTTATTCATTACATCATCATACTCCAGCAAACGTTTACGGATACCGAAGTTATTTTCCTCCACTTTTTTCTGGGCTCGTTCAATGGACTTGGTAATCATGCTGTGCTGAATCACTTCACCCTCTTTATACCCGGCAAAATCCATGATCTTGGCTATCCTGTCGCTACCGAACATACGCATCAGATCATCTTCCAGGGATACAAAGAACTGGGAAGATCCGGGGTCACCCTGACGACCGGCACGACCACGCAACTGGCGGTCTACCCGGCGGGATTCATGACGTTCTGTACCTAAGATGGCCAATCCACCCGCCTCCTTTACACCGAGTCCGAGTTTGATATCGGTACCACGACCAGCCATATTCGTTGCAATGGTTACGGCTCCGGCAAAACCTGCTTCTGCAACAATCTGGGCTTCACGGGCATGTTGTTTGGCATTCAGTACATTATGTTGAATTTGCTTCTGACGCAACATACGGCTCAGCAATTCACTGACTTCCACAGAAGTGGTACCTACCAGTACCGGGCGGCCGGCTTCCTTGAGTTTTGCGATTTCATCTATTACCGCACCAAATTTTTCACGTTTGGTTTTATATACCAGGTCCTGCTCATCCTTACGGATAACTGTTACGTTGGTAGGAATAGCTACCACATCCAGTTTGTAAATATCCCAGAGTTCGGCCGCTTCGGTTTCTGCTGTACCAGTCATACCCCCCAGCTTATGATACATCCTGAAATAATTCTGCAGGGTTACCGTAGCATAGGTTTGTGTTGCCGCTTCAATCTTTACATTTTCTTTGGCTTCAATGGCCTGGTGCAGACCGTCGGAATAACGGCGACCATCCAGGATACGGCCGGTTTGCTCATCTACAATTTTTACAGAGCCATCCATTACCACATACTCAACATCTTTATCAAATAACGTATAGGCTTTAAGCAGTTGCTGAACGGTATGAATACGATCTGCTTTAACTGCATATTCATTAATAACAGCCTCTTTACGGTATAATTTTTCCTCGGCAGGAAGTTGAGTATCCTGATCAATAGCAGAAAGTGTAACGCTGATATCGGGTAATACAAAGAATTGTGCATCTTCACCAGCACGGGTAATCAGCTGAATACCTTTATCGGTAAGTTCTACTGAGTTATTCTTTTCATCAATATAAAAAAACAATTCTGCATCGGCTTTTGGCATTTCCCGCTGCTGATCNGCGGTGTGCACGATACAAAGCCAGTCCGCCGTCTTTGGGATCATCATTACCTTCTGCAATTTTCTTCTTGGCTTCGTTCAGGAACTGGTTAACGGCTTTACGTTGTGCTTCCACCAGTCTTTCAATACGTGGTTTCAGTTCAAAAAACTGTTGCTCGCCGGTATTATGGCCAACCGGACCTGAAATAATCAGCGGGGTCCTGGCGTCATCAATTAATACGGAATCCACTTCATCCACCATGGCGAAGTGGTGCTTACGCTGTACCATTTCCTGCGGGGTATGCACCATATTATCACGCAGGTAATCGAAACCAAATTCATTATTGGTACCATAAGTAATATCTGCCAGGTATGCGTTACGGCGGGCTTCACTGTTGGGTTCATGCTTATCAATACAGTCAACCCGCAAACCCAACCATTCGAACAATGTACCATTCCATTCGCTGTCGCGTCGGGCCAGGTAATCGTTCACTGTTACGATGTGCACCCCTTCTCCGGCCAGGGCGTTCAGGTAAGCCGGCAAGGTAGATACCAGGGTTTTACCTTCCCCTGTTGCCATTTCAGCAATCTTACCCTGGTGTAATACGGTACCACCAATCAGCTGTACGTCGTAGTGCACCATATTCCAGGTAACAGTACCGCCGGCAGCCGTCCAGCTGTTTTTGAAAATACTTTTATCGCCTTCAATCCGGATATAATCTTTTTTCACACTCAGACTGCGATCCAGTTCTGTGGCAGCCGATACCAATTCTGTTTGGGTCGAAAAACGGCGTGCGGCTTCTTTAACTACGGCAAAAGCTTCTGCCTGAATGGCATTCAGGGCTTCTTCAATCTGCTTATCGCGCTCTTTCTTCAGCTTATCTACTTCCTGGTAGATCTGGTCGCGCTGATGAATTTCATTTTCAGGCAACTGATCTGCAGCCTGTTTTTTGGCTGCAATATCTGCATCAATCTGTTTCAGGTGGTCCTGGATACGCTGTCTGAACTCCTGTGTTTTATTGCGGAGTTCGTCGTTGGAGAGTGACTGGTACTGGCTGAAGTAGTGATTGACTTTTTCAACGATGGGCATGATTTGCTGCACATCTTTTTCACTTTTACTGCTGCCAAATAATTTCGAAATAAATTTCAACATATCGTTTGATCTGGTGTATTAGAAAAATTATAACAGTCAAAAACGGTGCGCAAAAAAAATTTGAGCCAATTTGGCATTTTCAACTGAGGCCGCCAAAGGTAAAGAATTTGGGTTCAGCCTGCGTGCCGGTTCTCAGCTTACTGTACTTTATCAAATGCTTAACGGTTTGAAGATGAATAAAATCGCGTGGTTCGCCCTGTTTTTGGGTCTTTTCTATATGGGTGAAAGCAGGGCTCAGACGGACAGTTTACAGGTAAATCCGCAGGATTCCGTGGCCAAAGACCGGATCCGGATGCATCAAAATAATATGTATGTATTGGGTGCCTGGGCGGCTGCCAATATTGTTCAGGGCAGTATTTCGGCCAGTAATACCCGGGGAAGTGAGCATTTTTTCCACCAGATGAATGCTTACTGGAATATTGCCAACCTGGCCATAGCGGGTGTAGGGCTGTTGCGGGTGAACCAGCATTTGAGGAAGGAATGGACTTTTGCTTCCAATTTCCGGGAGCAGCAGCAACTGGAAAAAATCCTACTGCTGAATACGGGCCTGGATTTCGGCTATCTGGCCACGGGACTCTATTTGCGCGAGCGGGGCGTACGGCTCAATAATGACCGTACCAAAGGCTATGGGGGTAGTCTGATCCTGCAAGGGGGCTTTCTGCTGGTATTCGACCTGATCCAGTACGCCGGACATCGCCAGAATGGCAAATGGCTTGATAAACAGCTGAAATCCATGCAAATCGCCCCGGCACCGGGGGGATTGGCGCTGCTGTACCATTTTTAGGTCTCCGGGACTGTGGAAAACCCGAAACTTATTATGGAATTTCAGGGGCTTTCTGCTACTTTTGCAGCCAAAATTAAACCCGGCATGCAGCCGGTACAGTCCGGTTTAAAAGGCTGTATACCTAAAGAATTGTAATTAATTACACATGGCAGGTCAGTTAAAAGAAGTACGTAACCGAATCAAGAGTGTTCAGAGCACCCAGCAAATTACCAAAGCAATGAAAATGGTGAGTGCGGCCAAATTACGCCGTGCGCAGGATGCTATTACGCAAATGAGGCCCTATGCCAAGAAGTTGCAGGAAATGCTGAGCAATATTGTAAGTGCCACAGAAGGTGATATGACCATTAAGCTGGCAGAAGCCCGTAACGTTGAAAAAGTGCTGCTGATTGTTATTACCAGCGACCGAGGCCTTTGCGGCGGATACAATGCCAACCTCATTAAACTGGCCAAGAATACCATTGCTGAGAAATATGCCCAGCAACATAAAAACGGGAATGTAACCATCTGGAATATCGGTAAAAAAGGCTTCGAAAGTCTTTCTAAAGCCGGATATAAGACCAATGACACTTTCAAGGATATTTTCCTGAACCTGAGTTTTGAGAATGTACAGGCCGCGGCCCAGGCAGCTATGAAGGCTTTCGAAAACAAAGAATTCGACGCCGTTGAAGTGATATACAGCGAATTCAGAAATGCTGCCACCCAGCGTTACACGCTTGAGCAGTTCCTGCCCATCCCTAAAGTAACCAATACCAGTGGCAGCAAAAAGTCCGATTTCATCTTTGAACCCGCTAAAGAAGAGCTGATCGCTGAGCTGATGCCTAAAATCCTGAATACGCAATTGTACAAAGCGGTTCTGGATTGTCATGCCAGTGAGCATGGTGCCCGGATGACTGCGATGGACAAAGCCAGTGATAATGCCAATGAATTGCTGAAATCACTCAAGATCAGTTATAACCGCGCCCGTCAGGCTGCTATCACCACCGAATTGACTGAGATTGTGAGTGGTGCGGCTGCATTACAGGGATAGATATAACTTGGAAATTTGGAAATGTGCTAATTTGAAAATGATTGTTATGTTTGAATAGGCGTAACAGTTAGCAAATGAATAACATTACCCGTTCCCAAATTCCCAAATTTTCAAATTTTCAAACTACCCATGGAAATAAGCGAAATCATACCTCATATTGAAGTCCTCATCTTCGCCAGTGAGAAACCACTCACCGCGCTGGATATTGTAGAACTCATCAACAATACTTTCGGCTTCCTGGAAGAAAGGGTAACGCTCGACCAGGTGGAAGCAGCCATTCAGGGTATTGGTGAAAAGTATGATTCCGAATTCTACCCTTTTGAGGTACGTGAAAGCGGTGGTGGCTGGCAATTCCTTACCAAAAAGGACTATCATAAAACCATTGCCCAGCTCAACGGAGATAAATTTCTGAAACGACTTTCCAATGCAGCATTGGAAACCCTGGCCATCATTGCCTATAAGCAACCGATTACCAAGGGTGAAATTGAAGCCATTCGTGGTGTTAACAGCGATTACAGCATTCAAAAACTGCTGGAAAAAGAACTGATCCTCATCAGTGGTCGCAATGAGAACATGCCCGGTAAGCCCCTGGTATATGCCACTTCTAAAAATTTCATGGATTATTTTGGCATCAACACACCCGAAGACCTGCCAAAGATCAAAGAAGTACTGGCGGAACAGATTGTGGAGGCAACTGTTATCAGGCCCGAAGATTTCACGGATCATCCCGTAGCCGATACGCTGCAGGAAGAACCCATTATTGAGGGCGACACATCCCTGCTTACCGTGAATGAAGAGGGCGAACTGATCCTGGCCGATGATGATGAAAACAGTGCCGGCGAAGACGCCAAAACCCAGGACCCGGAATCCGATCCCGAACATGAAACCGGCTCCGAAGAAGATCCCCAATAATTATTGACCAGGGCTTATTGCAAGCGGCACAAGTGAATTATCTTCGTGCCATGTCCCTTAGTATCTCAAACGAGCAATTGATAGCAGCAGCCGAATCTTTCGGTACACCACTTTACGTGTATAATGCAGATCGTATTGTACACCAGTTCCAGCAATTGAAACAGGCTTTCAGCACCTCCAATGTGCGAATATTTTATGCCTGTAAAGCCCTTACCAATATCAATATCCTGAAACTTATCCGCCAGTCGGGCTGCCAGGTTGATTGTAGTTCCGTAAACGAAGCCAGACTGGCCATCCATGCAGGATTTCCAGCAGAACAAATACTGTACACCAGCAATGGCATCGGTTTTTCAGAAATCGAAGAAGCGGTTTCGCTGGGTATTAATATCAATATCGACAGCCTCTCCAACCTGGAAAAATTCGGCCAGCGTTACGGGCACAGCTATCCGGTAGGCATTCGCCTCAAACCCAATATTATGGCTGGCGGTAACCTGAAAATATCTACCGGACATGAAAAAAGCAAGTTCGGTATTCCCATTGAACAGATTCAGGAAGTGATATCACTGATGAATCGTTACCAGATACAGATTGCTGGGCTGCATATTCACACCGGCAGTGAAATTAAAGACGTGTCGGTATTCATGCAGGTAACCGATCTGTTTTTTGACCTGATCCCCTCCTTCCCGGAATTAAAGTTCCTAGACCTGGGTGGCGGCTTTAAAGTGCCGTATAAAGATGATGATACCGCCACCGATATTCGTTTACTGGGTGAAAAAATCAGGGGATTTGAAGAAAAAATCACCCAGACTTATCAACGCAGTTTTGAGATCTGGTTTGAACCCGGAAAATTCCTGGTAAGCGAAGCTGGTTATTTTATTACATCTGTAAATGTGCTTAAGGTTACTTCTGCTACCACATTTGCCGGTGTTAACAGCGGCTTCAATCACCTGATCCGCCCCATGTTTTACGAATCATACCATCGTATCCGCAATATCAGTAATCCGGATGCTCCGCTACAACACTATACGGTAACGGGCAATATCTGTGAAACAGACACTTTTGCCTGGGATCGTGCCATTCCTGAGATCCGCGAGGGTGATCTGTTGGTTTTTGATAATGCAGGCGCCTATGGTTTTGAAATGTCAAGCAATTACAACTCCAGGTATCGTCCGGCCGAAGTATTGATTAAAGGCGGAGAAGCACACCTGATCCGTAAAAGAGAGGTTTTTGATGATTTATTAAGAAACCAGGTAGAACTGTTCTAATGCAAAAGAAGTAGCTTGCAAGCAGATGATTGAGATCAAACATATCAAAAAAGTTTTTGGCGAACGAACCATCCTGGATGATATCAGCGCCGTGATGGAATCGGGAAAATGCAACCTGATTATCGGCACCAGTGGTAGCGGCAAAACCGTTCTCACCAAATGTATTGTTGGCCTGTTCACCCCGGAAACGGGCGAAATCCTGTATAACGGAACAGATATGCTGCTTATGCAGGATGAAGAACGCAAACAGCTGCGCCAACAGATCGGCATGTTATTCCAGGGAACTGCTTTATTTGACTCCATGACGGTTGAACAAAACGTATTATTCCCGCTGGACATGTTCACCAACTGGACCCAGGCCGAAAAAAAGAAACGCGTGGATGAAGTGCTGGCCAGGGTTAATCTCCGCGATGCCAACAAACGCTATCCTGCTGAAATCAGCGGCGGTATGAAAAAAAGGGTTGGCATTGCCCGGGCTATTGTACTCAACCCCAAATACCTGTTCTGTGATGAGCCGAATTCCGGCCTTGACCCCCAAACTTCACTCGTTATTGATAAACTCATCAAGGAAATTACCGTCGAATATGATATCACCACCATAGTGGTAACGCACGACATGAACAGTGTTATGGAAATTGGCGATCATATTGTATACCTCCATCAGGGGCGCAAGCAATGGGAAGGCAGTAATCAGGATATTATCTTCAGCAAGGATGAATTACTCAATAATTTCATTTTTGCTTCTGAATTCCTGCAGGATGCCAAACAGATGCGTATGATGGAAGCCCAGCAGGGTAAAAACAATTCCAGCCTATAAAATACAACAAGCATGAAAAAACTGATTGGTTTAGTAAGCATGTGCCTGATCGCTTTCTTGTCACAGGCACAGGTAGCAGCAGACAATAAAGCCCCCTATTTAAAGGATAAAAGATTACCCGCCTTTCAGATCTTACAGGCCGACAGTACCTGGTTCACCCACCAACAATTACCCAAAGCCGATTTCACCATCCTCATCTATTTCAGCCCCGATTGCAGTCATTGTCAGCACGAAGCAAGCGAAATGATGAAAGTAATGGACAGTTTGAAAAAAACAACGATTGTATGGGTGAGTTACCGGGATCTGAATGATATCCGCGATTTTGCCATCAGTTACGGTTTCGACAAATACTCCAATATTAAAGTAGGGCGTGATCCCAATTATACCATTCCTTCATTTTTCCAGGTGAAATTCACCCCATATGTAGCTGTTTACGACAAGAATAAACAGTATATAAAGTCTTATGAAACAGGCGTAGAAATGCCGGAATTGCTCACTTTGCTGAAAAAGTATAAATAACAGTCCGGGCCTGCATTTCGGGCGATAAAATAAGAGCATACTTGGTAGTATCCCTTACCTTTGCAACGAAAAATTCCTCACTTTAAATAATCATTGTTTTATGAAAGTAACCGTAGTAGGTGCCGGTGCCGTAGGAGCAACCTGTGCCGACAATATTGCCCGTGCCGCATTGGCCGAAGAATTGGTATTACTGGATATTAAAGAAGGCCTGGCCGAAGGTAAGGCGCAGGACATGATGCAAACCGCAGCCTTGTTGGGTTTTGATACCCGCATTTCGGGAAGCACCAATGATTATAGTAAAACCGCGGGATCCGATGTTGTGGTAATCACTTCCGGTCTGCCCCGCAAACCCGGCATGACCCGTGAAGAACTCATTGGCACCAATGCCGGTATCGTTAAAGGCGTGTGCGAAAACATCCTGAAATATTCTCCCGATGCCATCATCATTGTGATCAGCAATCCCATGGATACCATGACTTACCTGGCTTTGCAGTCCACCGGCCTGCCCAAGAACAGGATCATTGGTATGGGTGGTACACTGGACAGCGCCCGTTTCAAATATCAACTAAGTCAGCACCTGGGTTGCAGTCCTGCAGATCTGAATGCAGTGGTGGTTGGCGGTCATGGTGATACCACCATGATCCCCCTGATTCGTTTTGCTACCTGGAACAGCGCCCCTGTTACCCATTTCTTGTCGGCCGAGCAGCAGGAAAAAGTAGTAGCCGATACCATGGTAGGTGGTGCTACCCTCACCAAGCTGATTGGCACGTCTGCCTGGTATGCTCCCGGAGCTGCCGGTGCTGCCCTGGTAGAAAGCATTCTGCGTGATGAGAAAAAATTATTTACCTGCTGTGTTAGCCTGGATGGCGAATACGGCCAGAAAGATATCTGCCTCGGTGTTCCCGTAGTAATCGGTCGCAATGGCTGGGAGAAAATCATTGATTTCAAATTGAATGATGCTGAGCAGGCACTGTTTAATAAGAGTGCTGATGCCGTTAGAAGCATGAATGATGTATTGAAGACTTTGTAGTATCTGCTACTCATCTCATTTAAAAACCGTTCATACAGTCAAAACCCGCCATCCACAATGGCGGGTTTTTCTTTCATACCCCGAAAGCAACCGTTCGTCATCCAATTACATCAATTCGTCCCGAAACAGGCTTTTGCCCTGTAACTATTGTGGGTGCTTTGCGTCTGATAAGCTCAAAAATAACACTGATGAGAAAGTATACACTAACCACCGTATTGAGTCTGATGATGGCGCTGGTGGGGTTCGCACAAAACAAAGGCACCGTAAAGGGTATGGTAAAAGACGCTGGTGGCAAAGCCATTCAATCTGTTACTGTTTCCTTGCTGAAAGCTAAAGACAGCAGCCTGGTAAAAGCCGACGTAACCGACAATGATGGCAAATATGAGATTAGCGCCAATGCCGGCAGCTACCTGCTCAACTACACCATCGTAGGACACGAAAAAAAATACAGCCCTGTTTTTGAATTAAAAGAAGGCCAGCAATGGGATGCCGGTACGGTATCCCTGGAAGCCGCAGCCACCAAACTGCAGGATGTGACTGTTACTTCACGCAAGCCAATGATTGAGATCAAGGCAGATAAAACCGTCTTTAATGTTGAAAACAGCATCAACGCTACCGGTAGCAATGCACTCGAACTCTTGCAGAAAAGTCCCGGTATTCAAGTAGATAACAATGAGAATATCTCCATGAAAGGCAAAACTGGTGTAAAGATCTACATTGATGGCAAGATGACACAGTTGGGTAGCCAGGATTTAGCTGCTTACCTGAAAAGTATCAACAGCAATGATATTGAAGCCATAGAAATGATCAGCAATCCCAGTGCCCGTTACGACGCCAGTGGTAATGCGGGTATCATTAATATCAAGCTCAAGAAAAACAAGCGGTTTGGCACCAACGGTAGCCTTACTGCCGGCCTGGTACAAGGCGTAACCCCCAAGGGAAATGGTTCATTAAGTTTAAACTATCGCGATAAAAAAGTAAACCTGTTCAGTAATATTGGTACCAATATCGGCCGATATGAAAATACCCTGAATCTTTACCGTGAGCAGCGCGATTCTATTTATGATCAGAAAAGTACCAACTGGAGTAATAATAAAAGTGTGAATGCAAAAGTGGGTGCCGATTTTTTCCTGAACAGCAAGAATACTTTAGGCGTTCTGGTTACCACCAACTATTCCGACAATGACTGGTCCAGCGAAAGCAATACCAATATTTACTATAAGCCAACCAATGCTTTTGTAAAAAAATTGCGTGCGCTGAATACTATTCCTGGTCACAGAACCAATTTTAATAGCAATATCAACTATCGTTATACAGATACAACAGGCCTGGAAGTTAATTTTGATGCCGATTATGGTTTGTTCCGTGGAACCGGTCGCAGTTACCAGCCTAATTACTATACAGATGCTTCCGGATCAAGTATTTTCCAGGTGATCAACCGTAACCATACACCCACTGATATTGATATTTACACTGCGAAAGTAGATGTAGAGCAGCCCAAATGGAAAGGCAAACTGGGTTTTGGTGCCAAGACTTCTTTTGTAAAAACAGTCAATAGTTTCGACTTTTTCAATGAAGTAAATGGTGTACCTGTTAAAGTTTTAAGCAGAAGTAACAGTTTCTCTTATAAAGAGAATGTAAATGCCGCTTATGTAAACTACCAGCGTCAGCTGAATCCCAAATGGGGTATACAAGCCGGTGTTCGAATGGAGCAAACCAATAGTAAGGGTGTGTTAACCCGTGCCGATGGTGTTGTGCAAGCCGACAATACTGTTGAGAGAAGTTATCTGAACTTCTTCCCCAGCGCAGCCATTACCTGGACAGCCAATCAGAAAAATACATTCAACCTGACTTACAGCCGTCGCATTGACCGTCCGACTTACCAGGACCTGAACCCATTTGAAAATAAACTGGATGAGCTGACTTATGAGAAGGGTAATGCCTTCCTGCGTCCGCAGTACACACATAGCATTGAGTTCAGTCATACTTATAAGTATATGCTGACCACTACTATTGGTTACAGTCATGTAAAAGATTATGCGACACAAACAACCGACACTTCATTCAATGCTACTTTCGTACAGCAGAAAAACCTGGCCACGCAACAGATCTTAAGCATCAGCGTAGGCTCTCCCCTGCCGATCGCTAAATGGTGGAATGGTTATGCCAATGTCTGGTACAATTACCAGATGTTCAAGGGCAGAATTGGCAATAATGACCTGAAAGTAGACATTCCCCTGTATGGTGCTTATATGCAACATACATTTACCCTGGGCAAAGGATACAATGCAGAGCTGAGTGGCTGGTTCAGTGGTCCCAATGTTTGGGGTGCTACCTGGAGAACCAAGTCCATGGGTGGTTTGGATGCCGGTATTCAGAAACTGGTGTTCAACAAGAAGGGCACTTTGAAGCTGAGTGTTACGGATATTTTCCGCACCAATCCCTGGAAAGCCACCAGTAATTTCGGAGGCCTGTACATCAATGGACAGGGTTCATGGGAAAGCAGGACCATCCGTTTAAATTTCACTTACCGTTTTGGTAACACGCAGGTAAAAGCTGCCCGTCAGCGTCAGACCGGCCTGGAGAGTGAAGCCAAGCGTATCAAAGGATAACAGTTGGAAACAATAGCTGCAAAGCAAAAGACCCCTGCAATATTGCGGGGGTCTTTTTTTAGGTAAGATATGATTGTGCTTTGGCAGCAATTGCATGCAGGTCCTGTTTTTTCATACAATGAAAATGTCCCTTCGGACAACTACGTGTACCGTAATTGGAACAGGGTTGACAGCTGAGGCCGGGTACCATGAAATTATGATAGGGTGTTTGTCCGATCAAACGATCTGCCTGTTCATGGTAAAAAGGTTCCACATCCAGTTTGGGTGAAGTGGCGCCCCAGATAGACAAAACAGGCTTATTAAAGGCGCAGGCTATATACTGGAGGCCGGTATCATGCGATATTACGAGTTTGGCTTTTCGAACAATATCTGCCGACTCATGTAAGCTAAATTTTCCGCAGGCATTATAAATGCGAATGGGATCATCACTCGCTATAGCTTCACCTGCTGTCTGATCTTCCGGGCCGCCTACCAGTACAATAGGATATGCCAATAGTTGACAAAGTGTACGCAACTGATCCACCGGCATTTTTTTGGTAGCATAGGAAGCACCAATCACCAGTGCGATATAACCGGCAGCATGGGCAGTAGGCAGGTCGCCTGCCTGAATACCTTTTCCTTCCGGGATAAAATAATCCAGCCCTTTACCGTCATACCTGATACCCAGCGGCTGCAATGCATCTACCGAGCGTAATGAGATATGGCGGCCGGGCATGCGATTAATGCCCAGCTTGGTGAGTAACCATTTTTCGAGGGTTAGTTTCCGGAATGCGAGCACTGGCTTTTTCAATGCTCTTTTGATTCGCCAGGTCCGGAAATTCTTATGCAGATCAACTATATAGTCGTAGTCTTCCTCCTTCAAAATTTCAATGAGCCCTGATAGATTGTCTTTGAAATAATGAAACTTACTGATATAGGGATTGGCTTCGGTAACAGCTTTGAAGGATTGTTTGGTCAGCATATGAATTTCTGCATCCGGCAATTGCTGTTTCAGGCAACGGATGGCCGGGCTGGCCAGTACAATATCGCCAATGGAAGAAAACCGGATGATCAGAAATTTCATACTGCAAATTAGGTGAAAGCCTTTACAAGCAGTTAAGACTCTGTATAATTAAGATCCTTATGAAAAGTTTCTTCTGTAAAATAGAAGGCAACCAGTGTAATCGCCATCACTACTATGCCTGTGATAATACCGCTCTGAATCAATGACCAGCCCCAACTTTTCTGAAACAGATCCAGGAACATCATATTAATGAGTGGCAGGGCTCCGCGTACCATATTGGGGATGGTTGTTGCAGCTGTTGCCCGCAGGTTGGTACCAAATTGTTCCGCACCCATGGTAACAAATATGGCCCAGAATCCGGTACTAAAGCCCAGGAGGGCACAAATACCATACATGGATGTATCGCTTTGATTATAGGTGCTGAAAAACAGGATCAGTCCAACAATGGTCATGCTATAGTACAACAGCAATGCTTTTTTGCGGCTTTTAAACCACTGGCTTACCAGGCCAACAATCATATCTCCCAAGGCAATGGCCGCATAAGCAAACATGATAGACCTTCCGGAATCGATAGTGCTGCTGCCAAACATGGCTTTCCCGAAACGATCACTCTGGTTAACCAGGATTCCGATCACATACCAGGTGGGCAATCCGATTAATATGGCGAATACATATTTGCGCAGTCGTTGCGGATTATTCAGCAGCATCCAGAAATTACCACGACGCACCCCTGCTTCTTTTACTTCTTTAAACATGCCTGATTCTGCCACAGACACCCGCAGCAATAACAGGCCAATGCCCAATACGCCGCCAATTTTATAACAAAGCCGCCAATCGCTTGTAAGCTGGTAGGTAAAATAAGCTGCTACTGCTCCACTCAATCCAATGCCAGCTACCAGAGACGTACCAATACCTCTTTTATTTTTAGGAAGCAGTTCACTCACCAGTGTTATACCTGCCCCCAGTTCTCCGGCAAGGCCCAGGCCGCCTACAAAGCGACAAGCGGCATATTGATTGACTGTTTGTACAAAGCCGGTGATAAAATTGGCTGTGGAGTACAGCAGGATGGAGCCAAACAGAACACTCAGCCGCCCTTTTTTATCACCCAGTACGCCCCACAAAATTCCGCCGAGCAGCAGGCCTGTCATTTGCCAGTTGATGACCCTTGTACTATCAACCAACATGGTTGCGTCGGTGGCACCAACGCCCAGCATACTACTTTTTTTAACGATGGTAAACAGGAGCAGGTCATAGATGTCTACAAAGTAGCCCAGTGCGGCAACAATAACGGGCAGGGAGAAAATACCGTATTTTTTTTCGGTCATGGCAGCTTGTTTGGCTTAGCAATGAAAAAAGAAAATTACGTGAAAAGCAGGAAATAGCTGTGTAAAGCTTTGGGAAGGGTTTATCTTTCTACGAAATCCAGCTCTTTGCCGAAGGTTTCCCGTGTTTTAATGGCGGCCGAGCAAGCAATGATCATCAGTATCAGTCCGGTAATCCAGCCGCCGGTGATATAATTGCCGGTTACTGCACGCAGTCCTTTGAACAACAGTAAAATCAGGGGTAGTGCACCGCGAACCATATTGGGTACCGATATGGCTGTAGTGGCGCGGAGGTTGGTTCCGAACTGTTCGGCCGACATGGTAATGTAGACCACGGAGAAGCCTGTACCAAAACCCAACCCCGCACAGATCCAATACATCTGCTGGGCGGTACCACCTTGCTGCATAAAATACAGGGTAACAAAGAGCGCTGTAATTCCATAGAATATAAACAGGGCTTTTTTGCGGCTCTTCATCCAGTTACTGATGAGGCCAACGGTAAGATCACCAAATGCAATGGCCATATATTGGTACATAATGGCTTTACCGGGATCTACGCCGGTTACCCCCATTTCCTCACCAAACTTATCGGAGAAAGTCACCAGCACACCAATCACATACCAGGCCGGGATACCGATCAGGATACACCGGATATAACGCCAAGCCCTTTCGCGGGTACGGAACAACATCCAAAAATCGCCCCGGACTACATCGCTGGTTTTCAGTTTGGCGAATAAGCCACTTTCCAGTACTCCTACCCGCAATAGCAGGAGCAGCAAGCCCATACCACCGCCAATATAATAACAGGTACGCCAATGAAAATGTTCCTTGATAAAGAAGGCGGTGACTGCACCAAAAATGCCAAATCCTGCAATCATGGATGCAGCAATACCTCTTTTTTCTTTGGGCAGCAATTCACTTACCAGTGTTATTCCGGCGCCCAGTTCACCAGCCAATCCAACACCTGCTATGAAACGCATGAGCATATACTGCGGGATGGTTTGTACCATACCATTAGCGATATTGGCCAGTGAGTATAATAATATGGAACCGAATAAAACACGTAGTCGACCTTTTTTATCACCCAGGATACCAAAGAAAATACCTCCAACGAGCAGGCCGGCCATTTGTATACTGATAATGAGTTCTCCCTGGGAAAGAATCGCTTCCGGAGAAAGGCCAAGGTCCGCCAGACTGGGTTTACGTATGATACCAAACAGCAGGAGATCGTACACATCTACAAAAAAGCCGAGGGCTCCAACAATCACCGGAAGCGAAAACAGTCCATATGATTGTTTATGATGCGACACAATAAAACGATTATGCTTTACCGGATGTATTTTTCTTGCCGGAGAACAGTTTAATAAGTACCGGTGCGGTGGTAACCAATACAATGCCCAGTACAATTATTTCGAGGTGATGCTTGAGGTCGAAGCCGAATTGTGCTAATATCCATTTCTGGAGAAAGTGACCGGCAAAAAGCATACTGAATACCCAGGCCACACAACCCACAATATTGAAGAAGACGAATTTTTTCCGGTCCATTTGTACAATACCTGCTACAATAGGCGCGAATGTTCTTACGATGGGAATGAAACGGGCTATAACAATAGCGCCTCCGCCATGTTTCTCATAAAACTCCTGTGCCTGTACCAGGTATTTTCTCTTGAAGAGCAGGTTTTCTTTCCAGCCATACATGGCCGGGCCAACTTTTCGGCCAAACCAGTATCCGGTTGTATTACCTGCGATACCAGCCAGGGATATCAATACCATCAGCATCAGCAAATCGAGGTATTCATTACCGGTGGGCACTACTTCTGCTGCGAGGTTAGAACTGTAAATGCCAGCTACAAACAGGAGGCTGTCGCCCGGCAGGAAGAAGCCTGCAAACAATCCTGTTTCCGCAAACACCACAAACAGGATCAGCCATAGGCCACCATGTTCAATATAGAACTGCGGTTGTAATAACTGCGACCAATGAAAATCGGAAAGAAGTATTTGTAACATGGCGCTGCAGAATGTTTTAAGCAGTGACAGAATCATCGGGCACACTCAGTTCCCCTTCCCATTTGCTCACTACCGATGTTGCCAGTGCATTACCCAGTACATTGGTAGCAGTACGGAACATATCACAGAAATGGTCGATAGGCAATATGAGTGCAATACCTTCCGGTGGAATATTAAACATGGCACAGGTAGCGGTTACCACAACCAGGGATGCGCGGGGCACCCCTGCAATACCTTTGCTGGTGAGCATGAGAACAATAAGCATGGTCAGCTGCGTGCCAAGGTCGAGATGTATACCATAGGCCTGCGCAATGGCAATACTGGCAAAAGTCATATACATCATACTACCATCCAGGTTGAAGGAATAACCCAGGGGCAGGATGAAAGCGACAATTTTATTTTTACAACCAAAACGTTCCAGTTCTTCGGTTAGCTTGGGGAATACAGCTTCACTACTGGTTGTACTGAATGCAATGATCAGGGGCGAGAAAATACGTTTGAGTAATTCGGGTAATCTGTTTTTGAGAATCAGGAAACCCACACCCAACAGGATTGCCCAGAGTGAGGCAATACCAATAAAGAAGTAGAGCAGGTATTTGCCATAGAAAACGAATACATCCAGTCCCTTGGTTGCGATTACCGCGCTGATGGCACCAAATACACCCAGGGGGGCAAAGTTCATTACATAACCCACCATTTTCAGGATTACATGAGAAACGGCATCGAGGGCTTTCACTACCACTTTGGCGCTGTCGCCCAGGGCTGCTGTGGCCACACCAAAAAAGATACTGAATACCACCAACTGAAGGATTTCATTGGTAGCCATGGCATCAATAAGGCTCTTGGGGAACACATGTTCTATAAATTTCTGTATGCTGAATTCCTGGGTCTTACCTACCAGGTCGTTCACGCCACTCATATCACTATTCTGGAAATCGATACCGGTTCCTGGCTTAAACAGGTTCACCAGCAACATACCCAGGAGCAGGCTTATTAAAGAGGCACTGACAAACCAAAGCAATGCTTTACCACCAACGCGACCTACTGTTTTGAGATCTCCCAGTTTGGCAATACCTACCACCAGGGTAGAGAAAACCAGCGGTGCAATAATCATTTGCACCAAACGAAGGAATATGGTGGTTAGTAATTTGATTTTGGGAGAAAACCCCTGAATGAACTCAGGACTGGCGCTTTTATGTATGATGTAACCAAGTAATATACCGGCTGCCATCGCAATCAGTATATATAAAGTAAGCCTGTTGGATTTCTTCATGAGGCAAGGGCGCTTTAATGAAAATGTGTCGCAATATAGTACTTCTATCCTAATAGTACTTCCATAAGGCAGGGGTAAGGCTTATTGGCCCGGATATAAAAGTTTTATGCCCGGAATCCCATAATTGCCTATTTTTCCGGAACTTTTTCTATTCAGAAACTTAACCAACTGTACATTTTTATGAGTTTATTCGTCAAGAAACCTTTAGGCCAATTGCTGGCACAGGCCGATGAAGGCGAGAAGGGGTTAAAACGCACCCTTGGCGCCGGCAACCTGATAGCACTTGGTATCGGAGCCATTATTGGTGCCGGTTTATTTGTACGGACAGCTGCTGCTGCCGGTCAGGCCGCCGGTCCTGCTGTAACCATTTCATTTATTGTAGCAGCCATTGGCTGTGCATTTGCAGGCCTCTGTTATGCAGAATTTGCATCCATGATACCCATTGCCGGTAGTGCCTATGCTTACAGTTATGTAACCATGGGTGAGCTGGTAGCCTGGATCATTGGCTGGGCGCTGATCATGGAATATGCACTGGGTGCTGCTACTGTTTCCATTGCCTGGAGCGAATACCTCAACAAACTACTCAACGGCGCCATACCGTATGAATGGTCGCATAGTCCGTTTGAGAGTTTTACCGATTCCGCCGGTGTACTGCATAAGGGTATCATTAATGCCCCTGCCCTGCTGATCTTATTGCTGCTTACGCTGCTGCTGATCAAAGGCACCCAGGAATCTGCCATGGTGAACATGATTATTGTATTCATCAAAGTGGCCATTGTGGTATTGTTTATTGCCATCGGCTGGCAGTTCATCAAACCCGAAAACCATACCCCATACCTGATTCCGGAAGGAACACCTCCTGTTACCGATAGTGCGGGCAAAGTCATTGCCGATTATACCGGTGTATTCAAGCACGGCTGGGGTGGCGTACTGGGTGGTGCGGCGATTGTGTTCTTTGCCTTCATTGGATTTGACGCTGTGAGTACAGCAGCCCAGGAAGCCAAGAACCCCAAACGCGATATGCCCATAGGTATCCTGGGTTCACTGGTGGTTTGTACTATTTTGTACATTCTCTTCGGACATGTACTCACCGGTGTAGCCAACTGGAAGGATTTTGTAGATCCTGAAAAAGGACGTGAAGCATCTGTTGCATTTGCGATCTCCAATTATATGACGGGTTATGGCTGGCTGTCTACCGCGGTTACCGTGGCTATCCTCGCCGGTTTCTCGTCTGTAATTCTGGTAATGTTGATGGGACAGAGCCGTATCTTCTATACCATGAGTAATGATGGTCTGATCCCCAAAGCATTTGGAGATCTGCATCCTAAATTCAAAACACCGTATAAAGCCAACCTGATCCTTTTTGTTTTCGTGGGTCTCTTCTCGGCTTTTGTACCCGGTCACGTTGCGGGCGATCTTACCAGTTTTGGTACCCTGTTCGCCTTCGTACTGGTGAGTATTGGTATCTGGATACTGCGCATCAAATCACCCGATATTGAAAGGCCATTTAAGACCCCATTGGTACCCATTGTACCAATCCTGGGTGCATTGGTTTGTCTGGGTATGATTGTGGCACTGGATGCCCAAACCCTGAAAGTAGCATTCGGCTGGATGGCCGTTGGCCTGGTGGTTTACTTTGTATACAGTAAAAACAACAGTAAGCTGCGTAAAGATCAGGGATTATAATAATCTATTATCTCTTTTGCAAAACCCCGCCCCAAGGCGGGGTTTTTGTTTGAATCCACTTATTTTTGCAGCCCGCATCACTAAATACCTTTATTACACTATGGGACGGATATTTGAAGTACGCAAAGCCACCATGTTTGCCCGCTGGGACCGGATGGCCAAGCAGTTTACCCGCATTGGTAAAGAAATTATTATTGCCGTAAAAGCCGGTGGTCCCGACCCCGCCACCAATCCTGCCCTGCGCCGGTGTTTCCAGAATGCCCGCAGCGTGGGTATGCCCAAAGACCGTGTAGAAGCTGCCATTAAACGTGCCCAGGGCAAAGACACCACCAACTACGAGGAAATCCTGTACGAAGGTTATGCCCCGCACGGCGTAGCCCTGCTGGTAGAAACCGCCACCGATAACCATGTCAGAACCGTAGCGAATGTAAAAAGCCATTTCAACAAAGGCAATGGCTCCATGGGGAATAGTGGCAGTGTAAGTTTCCAGTTCAAAAAAATGGGGGTATTCAAACTCAAGCCTGAGGGACTGAATATCGACGACCTGGAACTGGAGCTGATCGACCATGGCCTGGATGAACTGGGCGAGAGCAACGACGACAATGGCAACCCCATAATCGTATTACGCTGTGCTTTTGTTGATTTCGGCAACCTGCAAAAAGCCCTGGAAGACAAAAGCATTACCCCCATCAGTGCTGAACTGGAATGGATTCCAACCACTACAGTTCCCGTTACCGATGAGCAGGCCGAAGATGTGAGTAAACTGATTGAAAGGCTGGAACAGGATGAAGACGTGAATAAGGTTTTCCATAATATGGGATAAAAGAAGCCGCAAGCTTTACAAACGGTTTGTTACTGCCCTACTGTAACAAACCGTTTTTATTTATGGCTTACATGCCGCGATCAGCAAGCGCCTGGCCGTTATCAACCCAGGGGGCGCAACTCAATGCTTTTCAGTAAATTTGCTTATGCAAACTTTGTCAGACTTACAGCACCCCGTTATCCTCTTCGATGGGGTCTGTAATCTTTGCAACAGCAGTGTGCAGCAGGTAATTCAACATGATCCGGAAAGAAAGTTCCGTTTTGCATCCCTGCAGGGAGCGCTTGGACAAGAAGTATTACAATATTTTCATTTACCGGCCGATCAATTCAACAGTTTCAGCCTGTTGCAAAACGGCCAACTGTATTCCAAATCAACTGCAGCAATCAAAGTCATGAGGCAGATGAACGGCGGATGGAAATGGGTCTCCTATTTGCTCTGGATCATTCCTTTTTTTATCCGCGACTTTTTTTACGATTTTATTGCCCGGAACCGGTACAAATGGTTTGGCAAACAGGAATCCTGCTGGTTGCCCAGCCCGGAACTGAAAGCCTTGTTTTACGATTAAAAAAGCCTGCAGCTTCAATGAATCCGCAGGCTTTATCATTTATTTTCCTTCGTAATAAGCTTGTATTTGCAGTCACTGCTCAGACCAATACTACTCAGCCATCACAGCCCTTACAGCATCCATTACATCTTCCGCATTGGGTTTGGAGAAGTAATCGCCGTCGCTGCCATAACCCGGGCGATGTGCCTGGGCGGTAAGGGTACGCGGGCTGGCATCCAGCCACTTGTAACCACCCTGCTCTTCCATAACCTTATTAAACATATAAGCTGCGGCTCCGCCGGGAACATCTTCGTCCACAAACAAAATGCGATTCGTTTTCTGGAGTGAGGTCAGGATAACATGATTCAGATCAAATGGCAGTAATGTTTGTACATCTATGACTTCGCAACTGATCGCTTCCTTACTCAGGCGTTCAACAGCATCCTGGATAATACGCAAGGTAGAACCATAGGAGACAATGGTAATATCTGTTCCTTCATGGATGATTTCCGGCACACCCAGGGGAACGGTGTACTCGAGGAGATTATCGGGCATTTTTTCTTTCAGGCGATACCCATTCAGGCATTCCACCACAATCGCAGGATCATTGGCTTTGAGTAAAGTATTGTACATACCTACTGCCTGCACCATATTCCTGGGCACACATACATACATACCCCGCAGGGCATTAATCACCATACCCATGGGAGAACCGCTGTGCCAGATACCTTCGAGGCGGTGACCGCGGGTGCGGATGATCACGGGACAACTCTGCTGGCCCTTGGTACGGAAATGCGTGGTAGCCACATCATCACTCAATGGCTGTAAACCGTATAAGAGGTAATCGAGGTACTGGATTTCGGCAATGGGACGAAGTCCGCGTAATGCCATACCAATCGCCTGTCCGACAATGGTGAGTTCTCGGATACCCGTATCCATGATGCGGTGTTTACCATGCTTCTCCTGTAAACCGGCAAAACCCTGGTTTACGTCGCCGATATGCCCAACGTCTTCTCCAAAAGCATGAACAAGGGGGTTAGCAGCAAAAAGCATGTCGAAATATTTATTCAATATTTCATAACCGTTAATGGTAGGTGCATCGAATGCAATCAGGGGTTTGATCTCGGGCACTTTCAGTGCGCTGCGAGGGCCTTCATTGTATAAATGAGTATTGTACAAACCAGCGCTTTCAGCACATAAGGTTTTACGAAGTTCACGCAATTCATTGGCCGAAGGAGAATGGGGTGCAATTTCAACAGCCAGGGCCAGCGTGCGCAATACGTCTCTGCGCAGCGGCTCTTTATTGGTCGACAAATCATTCGCCAGCTGCTGCAATGCTCCGTATTTGTCTATATCATTCACCATCGACTGACGAATCAGTTCAGCTGCCTGTGCAGCGGCAGTTTTGATGGGTGCGATGTATTTTTCCCAGGCCAGGTTCCTGGATTCGCGTACATGTTCTTTGGCTTTTGCTTCTATATCCGACAGTTCTTCTTCCGTAGCCAGACCATTTTCCTGCATCCACTCCTTCATCTTTTTCAAACAATCCCATTCTTTTTCCCATTCCAGCCGCTCGGGTGTTTTATACCGTTCGTGGCTGCCACTGGTAGAGTGACCCTGTGGCTGGGTTACTTCCTCTACATGGAATAATGCAGGCTCATGGGTTTCCCGTACACGCTGCAACGCTTCCTCAAACACTTCACACATACCGGCATAATCCCAGGCTTTCACCTTATAAATATGAATACCATTGGTGTCCGGTTGTTTCTGGAAACCTTTTAAAGCAGCCGAGATGGATGCTTTGGTGGTCTGATAGGCTTTAGGGACAGAAATGCCATATCCATCATCCCACACAAATACAGCCAGTGGCACTTGCAGTACTCCGGCGGCATTCATGGTTTCCCAGAAATGACCTTCACTGGTACTGGCATCGCCAATGGTACAAAAACAGATTTCATTGCCCTGGTGACTCAGGTGCTCCAACTCCTGCTGGTGATTGCTGCTGCGGAAACATTTGGAGGCAAAAGCCAGACCCAGTCCACGGGGCATCTGTCCTGCCGTGGGGGCAATATCAGATGAAATATTTTTCCGGTTGGCCAGGTCCATCCAGTTGCCCTGCTCGTCTACAAAACGGGTAGCAAAGTGGGCATTCATCTGGCGACCCCCGCTGAAAGGATCATGGTTCAGATCCGGATCGGCGTATAACTGTGCAAAATATTGTTCCACACTGGCCAGACCTGTAGCAAACATGAAAGTCTGGTCGCGGTAATAACCACTTCTGAAATCGCCCTGCTGAAAAAACTTGGCCATGGCAATCTGGGCTATCTCCTTACCATCGCCGAAAATCCCGAATTTAGCCTTACCCGTCAGTACTTCCCTCCTGCCCAGCAGGCTCACTTCCCGGCTGATCACTGCCACACGGTAGTCTTCTATCACGGCGTTCCGGAAGCCTTCAAATGACAACATATCGTTTTTATATCCCAGTGCGCTTGTTGATTCCATGAAACAAAAATAACATTAGCAGCGGAATGGACTAACGGAAATTAGTTTTCGGGAGCCGAAATCTTGAAAAAGGGTTAAAAAAATGCTTTACTGGCATGAATTTCGCAGTGTGATGCCTGTAGAAAACCAGCTTTCCGTAATTTTAGGGGGAGCGGAAACAGCAGCTGAAATTTTTCCCTTTTCTGTGCTATTCTCCGCAAAACCTGTTTAATTTTAACCAGCAAAACAAAGAACCGAAATATGAAAAAGTTTCTTGCATTAGCATTGATTGGCATGTTTACCACTTTGAGTGTAATGGCTCAGGGCGATATTAAATTCGCAGAAGCGGGTTATAAGTTTGGTAAAATTCAGCAAAGTGTACCTGCTACGCATGAGTTTATTTTTACCAATGCCAGCAACAAACCCGTTGTTATTGAATTTGCCACTGCAGAATGTGGCTGTACCACACCCGAGTACGCCAAAGAACCCATCATGCCAGGCAAATCCAGCAAAGTAAAAGTTACCTATAATGCTGCTGCCACAGGTGAATTCACTAAGCGCGTTACCGTAAAATTCGCCGGTATTGCCGAGCCTACGGTTTTAACCATTTCTGGTGAAGTGGTTGCCAAAACCAAATAAGCCGTTTATCAAATTATTGTAAAACAGCCGGCAGTAGCCGGCTGTTTTCTTTTATACAGTATCCCGCAGCCTTATCTTTGCGGCATGTTAAACATCAGTAAACGTGGACAGGCCATGCCGGCCTCTCCCATCCGGAAACTGGTTCCCTATGCGGAAGCCGCCAAGAAAAAAGGCACCAAAGTTTATCACCTGAATATTGGTCAGCCCGACATCGAAACACCTAAAATGGTATTGGATGCGGTTCGTCACAGTGATTTTAAAGTACTGGAATACAGTCACAGTGCCGGCAATGAGAGCTACCGCAAAAAACTGGTTGGATATTACAAGAGTGTTGGTATTGATATCACATCCGACCAGATCATTATTACCACCGGGGGCAGTGAAGCCATTTTATTTGGTTTTATGGCTTGTCTGGATGCCGGTGATGAAGTAATTATCCCCGAACCTTTTTACGCCAACTACAATGGTTTTGCCGTTGCCGCCGGTGTACAGGTTGTACCTGTTACATCACATATAGAAAACGGTTTTGCTTTACCACCGATTGAAGCATTTGAGCAAAAGATCACACCACGCACCAAAGCGATTGTTATCTGCAACCCCAATAACCCTACCGGCTATTTATACAGCGCGGCAGAAATGGAGCAGTTAAAGGAAATCATCCTCAAGCATAATCTCTTCCTGTTTTCAGACGAAGCTTACCGTGAATTTTGTTATGATGGCACACAGGTAAGTGCTATGCACCTGAAAGGTGTGGATGAACATGTGGTAATTATGGATACGATCAGTAAGCGCTACAGCGCCTGTGGCGGACGCATTGGCGCTTTCCTCACCCGGAACAAATCACTGTACGACGCCGTGATGAAATTTGCACAGGCCCGTCTCAGTCCCCCCAGTTTCGCACAAATCGCCGGGGAAGCGGCTATTGATCTGCCCGCTGATTATTTTGATACCACCAAGGCCGAGTATCAGTCACGCCGCGACCTGCTGGTGCAGCGCCTGAATGCCATGGAAGGGGTTTTCTGTCCCAATCCCGGTGGCGCATTCTATGCCATTGCCAAATTACCCATTGATGATGCCGATGTGTTCTGTCAGTGGTTACTGGAGCATTTCTCCCACGACAATCAAACCGTAATGCTGGCACCGGCCACTGGTTTTTATGGTACCCCGGGCCTGGGTAAGCAGGAAGTTCGACTGGCTTATGTACTCAATAAGGGTGATATCAATAAAGCCATGGACTGCCTGGAACTGGCTTTAAAACAGTACCCAGGTCGTATATAATACTGATTATCAACAAAATGAGGGAGGTTATTAAAGAATAGCCTCTCTCACTTTATTATATTATAATATATTCAATATAAATTTTTTGTAAACAAATCTTTATTTTTTTGACAATAATGACCATTTTTGAATCAATTAAAAAAATAAACGTTTTGTTTTTTCGGAAAAGATATTATATTTGATTCAGCAATCAGTCAGCTGATTGTTCTGATCCCGATTTATCTTTTTTCTTATATGGCAAGCAATCGAAGAACGTCCCCTGTTTCTACAGGGGACTTTTTTTACCTGCCACAGCCATGTACTCGCCTTTTTCATTCCGTAGTGTATAGCAAGGCTGTGCATTCATTATTCCATACCGTCGGCCGGCTTTCATGACATAATTCATAAACAGTTTACCATTCTCCCGCCATCCCATGCCCTCCAGATCTGCGCCGTGACGGTATACCACGTATTTGAACGGCGCACCACTGGCATACCATTCCCGGAAATCGCCTTCATAAGCGCCATTCAGAAAATGATATTCAAACCGGGGTTGTCCGTTTTCCCACCAGCCACGGTGTATCCCCGTTTTTTCGCCACCGGCAAAATACCGCTCTGTCTCCCGGGCACCACTGAGGAAAAATGTATGTAATGCCCCTTCTTCCTTTCCCTGGTAAAACGATTGGGTTGACTGCAAAGCACCACCGGGATAAAAAGCATGCAGGTAGCCACTGAAGGGTTTGCCCTGGTAATACCATACACCGTTTTGCATATGTAATGCCGTATCTGCTTTATTGAGCACCAGTGCAGGAATGACCGTTTTTTTTTCTTTTACGGAACCCGAGCAGGCTGCGAGATAAAAAAACAATATTGCGAGTGCTATACCTCTCATGATTACATTTTCAGTTTACGCATATCAGCAATCAGGTTTTGTATATCGGTGGCTGAAGTGCCTTTGTAAACGCCACGGATATGTCCCTGCTTATCAATCAGCAACAGGTTTTCAGTATGCAGAAAATCATTTTCATTCTGCGGAAGGCCCATATCTTCATCTGCAAAATACCCTTTGCGCGCCAGTGTATAAATCTGCTTCCGGTCGCCGGTTAACAGATACCAGTATCTCCCGTCGATACCATATTGCAGGGCATACGATTGTAAACGCGGCACACTATCGGTTTCCGGTGTTACAGAATAAGATAACAAGCGTACATCTGCATCGCCGGCAAAAGCATCCTGCACCAGTTTTAAATGATTGGTTAAACGTTTGCAGATTCCAGGGCAACTGGTAAAGAAAAAGTCCGCTACATAAATTTTCCCCGCCACTGTTGCTTCTGTTACCAGTTTCCCCGATTGATCCGTTAACTGAAAAGAAGGTATCCGGTGAATGGTGTCTGCAGCTTCTTTACTCAGCCATTGCGGGTGGAAGGAAGCGGTATGATAATAGGGCAACCTGTCTTCCTGTTTTTTAGTTTCCCGGCAGGCGGCAAACCACAGTAACACGATCCACAGATATCTGATACCCATACAATTTTTCATCTCATTTATTTTTAGGGGGTACCGGAGGGCGCATGGGTGGACGTATGGCTTTTTCAATTTCAAGGTATTGCTTGTACTGACCGGCACTCAATACCCGTTTGATTTTTGCATCACGCAATGTTGCCAGTGAATCCCGCTGCGTTTTATTTACCGGAGGAGGTGGTAGCGGTGGCGGTTGCTTGTTTCCACGCATTTTTTCCATACCCGCAAAAAAATCGCGGAAAGCATTCTTAACTGTTTCCTGTTGCCCGTTATTCAGTTTTACCTCTCGCTGCAAACGGGTCATTAATTGCTGCAATCGTTCTTCCGGATTGGGTGGCTTGGGTGGACCGGGAGATTCCTGGGCTGGAATCAGCTTTGCGGTAAGCAGCATAACTGCCAGTAACAGGTACTTAGGGATTCGCATATTCATCGTTTTACTATTATTGGGTTACGGAGCCGGGTGTGCCATAAAAACCATTACCATTGATATAAGGCGCATCCGCTGTGATATGATAATGATAAATACCATTGGGATAATCGGCTGTAGCAGCTGTATGTCCATGATAAATATCCAATTGTGCGTTGGTTATCAGTGAACCATTCTCCAATGGCCCATAAACCGGATACCCATCCAGCAGGAAACCAATCAATGCGTTGCGCCCTTTGGTATTGGTGATATACAAGGGCTCGACATGATAGTGATATTGCCCGCTGTTTTGTGGATGTCCGTTATACTGATCAAAGCTGTTGATTTCATTGGTCAGTGGTGTATTACCTGCGGCATACTGGTTATACAATGGAACCCCGTTGATGGAAATACCCATGGGGCCCAGTGGTGTGCTGCTGTGACTGGATGCCACTGCAGGGTTCAGCGGTATTTTAAATACAAAATTCTGCGTTTGTATGCTATTGGGGTTCTTACTGAAATTGGGATTACTGCCATTGTACGCTTCGTACTGGGCATTGCCACTGGCAAAATAGGGGCTTTTGTGATCGGGGATGCCATTGCTTTTCAGTACCACATAATTCCCCTCGACAGATATGGTTACAGATGTATTGAATTGCTTAAACACATCCGGCAGGCTGGCAGTGGCGCTGGTTGTAGTGCTGACATTATCTTTTTTACAGGAAAGCATGACCAGTACTGTGCCCAAAAGCAAGACCCATGCCCGGAAGATCGCTTGTTTCATAATGTTTCTTTTGCTGGTATTGGACGCAGGGATTTTGCCAAACCTTCGCTAATAAAATGTTAAGTGTTATTGCGGTGGTCCGTCCCGGTGTGGCGGCGGTGGACCCTGCCGGTCTATCGGTGGTCGTGGTGGCGGGCCGCCCGCAGGTCCTTGTGCCAGCGTATGCAGTACTTCATTAATCAGGCTATCAAATTTCTGCTGTTGATCGGGCCTGCAAAGGGCGCGTATTTTTTGAAAATGCCGGAAAGTAATCAGGCTCAGTTCCCGGTCATATTGTGCAGCAGTAGTAGCGGCTTTTTCCACCTGTTCATCCGTAATGCCGTGCTGTTGAAGCAGGGCAAAAAAAGCATCTTTGGCTTCCCGGTTTTTTTCGCGCACTTCGCCTACCTGGCTTCGATGCTCATCACGCAACAATATTACCTGCTCCTGTTGTAAACTGTCCAGCTGCAGTGATACTATGAGGAATTGTATGGGATTGCCTTCTACCAATGGTTTGCGCTCGTTATCTCTTTGATTGAAATACCAAAATGCTGTCAGCATACCCAGGTTCATCAGTACCAGTAACACGAATGCCAGTACGGCCCATTTATTTTTTTGGAGATAAGACATATCATTCGGTTTTATCGGTCAGATCTATACTACCGCGCAGATCATATTCCCGGGCAAAATCCAGGATCACATTATGGGTAGCAGTCTGTACGGGTTTCGATGGTTTTGAGATCCATTGTAAGGCAAAGAAATTCAGCACGAGCAAAACAAATACTGCTGCCAGTGCCAGTCCTGGCTGCCTCAGCAGGGGTATATTTTTTTCCTGGTCTGCCCGCCATCTTGCCATTACTTTAGCAGCAAAAAAATCCGGTACGGGTGCGGCAACCATCCCATCAAAAACCCGTTCGGGATCTCCGGCTTCTGCGGCGGATTGATTTGGTAAATCTGTTTTCATATTCATGTATTGTATGCGCAATTATGATTCCAGTAATTTTCGCAGGTTTTCTTTGGCACGTTGCATCAATGATTCTACTGCTTTAACAGAAAGTTCCATCACTTCAGCGGCTTGTGCATAGCTCAACCCCTCTACCCGGATCAGCACAAAACAAATACGTTGTTTTTCCGGCAGGGCTTTCATAGCCTTAAACAACTGTGCTGCTCTTTCTTTTTGTTCCAGTACAATCCCCGGGTGATAGAAAGTTTCCTGTGCGGCTGCTGTATCCTGAACACCCAGCCAGGACACCAGTACCTGAATCCGGCTGCGCAATTTTTTCCGGCGCTCCCAGTCGATCGCTTTCCGCACGGCAATCCGGTAAATCCAGGTACCCAATTGCGAATCACCCCGGAACTTTCCGATCGACCGGAATACCTGGATAAATACTTCCTGGGCAATATCCTCGGCCTCGGCAGCCTGCTGTACCATACTGAGCACGGTATTATACACGAGCTGCTGGTAAGTATTTACCAGCTCGTGGAAGGCGCGTGTATTGCCATTTTGCAATTCCCGGATCAGTAATTGGTCGCTCAAACAGGCTTTCGTTGAAAGATTAGACGTTCTAACCTACAAAAACCTTCGGGATAGCCCTATTTTATTTGCCAGGGTTTGAATTTGCCCGGCGCTTGGTTATCTTTCCATCGAAAACACAGGGCTATTTAACATTTCCGAAATATCGGTAGGGCAACAGCCTGAACTTTTACCGTATCTGTTGACAGTATGACGAAAACCCTGCTTTTGGCATTATCCCTGCTTATCCTGCATACAGTGGCGGCACAGAGCTACCAGTCGACCTATGGCTCATCCTATGCCGGCAGTACCGGTATCCGCAACAATCCCGCAGCATCGGTTAATTCAGCTTATAAATGGGATCTCACCTTGTTTACAGTGCAAGCCCGCGCGAGCACTAATTCTCTATACCTCAAAAACAATGAATTGTATGTAAATGAGCCATACAGCAGCCGTTACTTTCACAACAATACCGATATCAGTTTACTGAACTTCCTGTTCAAACCCAATAACAAGCAGGCATTTGCTTTTAACCTGCGTGGCAGAACCTACAATCACCTGCATACCCTGCCAATAGCCGCGGGAGATTCGGTAAACAGTGTAAACGATTTCCTGATCAGAAACAGAACCACGGCTTTTCTGGAAGGCAATCTAACTCACAGTGGCTGGCTGGAAGGGGATCTGAACTATTCACAGGTATTACATGAAAGTGCCGGCAGTAAACTTACCGGCGGTATTACCCTGCAGGTGCTCAAGGGGCTTTCCATGGCATTCGGCCGGCTCAATAAAATCACTTACCTCGAAAACAAATCGGCCACAGATACTACTTACACATTTACTTCCGGCGGTGGTTTATTTGGTTATTCAGCCAATTATGATGATACCCAATCCGGCACCAGTTCCACTGCGTCGGATTTCCTGAAAAACACTTATACCCGTTTCGGGTTGAGTCTGGGTATCGAATACCTGATTTATGATGAAACACGAAACAGTTATGAACAAAACCATGCTGCAAATTACCGGTGGAAGATAGGTGTATCCATTATGGACCTGGGTGCCAATAGTTATAAACTCAGTGACTATACCACACAATTCAATAATGTCAATCCCGGTATCGTTAGCACCACCGTTGATGCTAAATTTACCAATATCAGCAGTGCCCGTGATCTGCGTGACTCACTGGCCACGATGTTCACCACGGCAACCCCGGTAACCGGTAATATGCGTGTAAGCCTGCCAACCAGACTGGTATTAAATGTAGATCGTTCCTTCGGCAATAATTTTTACCTGAATACTGATTTAAGTGTGAATTTTTATTCTACAGCCAGCTATACCAAATTACATTCCCGCGATCTGAATTTACTCACCGTTACGCCGCGTTGGGAAACCATTACCTGGGGCGTTTACTTGCCAGTTCAGTACAATACACAGGGACAACTGCATATCGGCGCCGCTTTAAAACTCGGACCATTGGTAGTAGGAGTGCACAACCTGAAATGGGTAAAAAGTCCGGGTAACCTCAGTGGCGGAGGATATATGATGCTGAGCATTCATCCCTTCAACAAAAAGAAAGTCATCAGTAAGCTGGACTGCCCGGAATAAATCAGGCGATCAGCTGATTCCAGGGTGCTACCTGTGGAGGCGTGTGGGATAATCCGATCTGACTGCGGTAGTACAGCTGTTTAACCAGCTCCAGCACTTCATAACTAACCGGATGACGTATAACATCCATCACCAATGGGTTTTGCTCTACGGTAATGGTGTCCTGGGGGTCAATGGATGCGGAGAGGATAACAAACCGAACACTGGGATAGATATAGGCGTATTTAGCGGAGAATATTTCCAGGAATTCCATCCCATCCATTACCGGCATATGCAGATCGAGGAATACCAGTTCCGGTACATCTCCCGGAAAAGCTTTTCCCTGTTTCAATAAAGCATCAAACCAGGCGAGTGCCTGTGCGCCATTGGATACACAGGCAATATCTGATGCAAACTTTGTCTTCTGCATCAGTCTGATCGATACAAACTGTGTAATCTCATCGTCGTTTACAATCAATACTTTTTTAAACATACAGCTCCGTTTTTCTTTAGCCGCACATGTATTGCAAAGCTTTATATGGCAGGCCGTTGATGCAATAACCGGGGGGATTCTGAACAATACAAAGTAACAAAGCTCCGGAGGGGGCAGGTATAACAGTAACCTTCATGTTTGGGTAGCTGCTGCGGGACAGTATGTAGTAAGGGAACTACATTAGGGCATAAAAAAAGGGGCTGATATAGCCCCTTTTAAATATTTATATAGTTCTGTTATTCATTAATAACACCGCCTTTTCTGGTGGCTTTGCTTTGTGCCGGCCAGGTCATAGGCTGTCCGGTACGGCCATTGATGGGCATCACACTTTTCTCGCGCGAAGTCTTATTGGGATCTTCGCTGGCCATGTAAGCCAGGATCGCTGTCAGGATTGCATTGTTCCGCACATCATCAAATACAATTTTATCGTAGGTATCCCGGTTGGTATGCCAGGTATAACTGCCATAAGACCAGCTATTGGAACTCAGTGAAAACCCGGGTGCGCCTACTGCTACAAATGAAGCAAAATCAGATCCGCCGCCGCCAGGGGTACCGGGGAAGGTGGTGGTGATCTGCTGACGGATATCGGAAGGCACTTTTGATAACCAGCGTGTGATGTATTCGTAGGAATGCAGGAAACCCTGGCCGGAAATATTCACCACGCGGCCGGTACCATTATCCTGGTTGAACAGTGCCTGCATGTTCTGTACAATCTCCGGATGATCTTCCACAAAAGCCCTGGAACCATTCAGTCCCTGCTCTTCACTGCCCCAATGTCCAACCAGTATGGTTCTTTTAGGATTGGGGTAGATTTTTTTGAGGATACGCATTGCTTCCATCATGGTAATGGTACCGGTTCCGTTATCGGTAGCACCTGTTCCTCCATCCCATGAATCGAAGTGTGCGGAAAGGATTACATATTCGTCGGGTTTTTCGGTCCCCTTGATTTCTGCGATGGTATTAAACACAGGAACCATTCCGTTTTCTTTGGATTCGGTTCTCACACTGATCTGTGGCTTCTGACCGGATTCCGTTAAACGATAGAGTAAACCATAATCTTCCAGCCCGATATCAATGGTGGGTATTTTAGTTGTATAAGCGCTGAAGATTTTATTAACGCCAAAACCGGCTGACCAGTTCGACATTACAACACCGGCGGCACCCGCTTTTTCGAGGGCTACAGGCAGTGTCCGGTTGGTATACTTGGTTTTTTCGATGCGTTTGCGCCAGGCTTCTGTAAGTTCTGTTCTTTCTTTCTTCATTTTGTCAACAGACTCTTTGGTACCAAATTCCTGCCAGTTATAATCTGGGCGGCCTGTTGGCTGCAGCATAGAGATCATGACGAACTTGCCTTTTACATTGGGCAGCCACTGTGCAAAAGCAGCAGAGTCGGCCAGGTCGGGGATAATGATCAGTTCCGCTGTAACAGCTTTGCCACCGGTGGTAGGGCTCCAGGCCAGTTGCATACCCTCGAGTGATTTCACACGGGGATAGACCATATCAATATGCGTAATACCTCTTTCCCAGCCACGCCATTCACCCCATTTCTCATTGCGGGCAGTAATGCCCCACTGGCCATACTTGGCAACAGCCCAATCATTGGCCTGCTTCATCTGGGGAGAGCCAACGAGACGGGGGCCAATCCCATCTACCAGTTCATGGGCCAGTTTCTGTAACTGCGAATTGTCGGTTCCTTCCTTAACAATAGCATCTACAATGGGATCTTTTACCTGCGCCTGCAGGGAACTTTGTGCACTCATCAAGAGCAACAGCGCGGCCATATACCTGATACGGCTTACACGCTTATGATTGGTTTGGGCTTTCATAGTCGGAAATTATAGAAAACAAGGGGAATGAACGCAGACAGGCCGTTTTTTGAGGATGAACGGAGGAAGAAGGGTGGATATCTTTGATCTTTTTGATCTTTGATTGCCTGATTTGATAATGGAGGGGCTGAAGTGAGTAGTGAGTGAATTGAAATCCTGGCTCGTATAAACCTCCAACTAAAATCTAAAAACCTTCACATATTGCAGCACTTCTCCGCGGCTCAGGTGAATGCCGTCTGTTGTGTGAAAGCGCAGGTTTTCAGGCGGGAAGATATAGTGGTACTGGCCGGCAGGAAAAGTTTGCAGGAAGCCCTCCCGCAACGCATTCGCAAAAGGAGAATGCATGAGTACAGGATTGATGGGCATTTCATAAAAAATAATCCTGCATCCCGACTGCTCCAGTGTCTGCAGTTTTGTTTTCAATAAATGCAGCGTCTGCTGTAAGCTATCGGTGGCAGGCGCTTTGGCAAAATTCTGTTTCTGCAGTTCCAATACCTGTTGGAAAGCATTCTCGGCAACTGCAGCATCTGTACTGGTTTTCTTTTTACCACCCAACGCCCATTTACTCAGCTGATCTGTGAGGATACCTGCCGGTTGCTTGCCTTCCCGCAGCATTGGAATATACTTTCCGGTGTAGAAAGCATAAGGCTGGTAAACAAGATCCATAAAACCGGCATCCGGTGGACGCAACAATAAATTCATTTCAATCAGCAGGGTATCGGGGCGATGCTTGCTTTTGGCCACCAGGGCCAGCCCGTCAAAAATACCCATACCTGCCATAGAGAGGTTGGTAATCCCGGGCAAGTCATTCGGCTGAAAGCGATAAGACAGGGATGAGCCCAGCATAACCGTGCGATTGGTATCGCTGATACCCAGTGCATAATTGCGTGCTTTAATAAGATTACCCTGCCACTGGTGCTGAGCAACCGTGGTATCCCGGAAACAATAACGAACCAGGGCTGCATAGCCGAGCAGCAGCAAAATGGTTACGAGGATTGTTTTTCGGATAATCATTGACTTAAAATTGAAAATAGATAAAGGAGCCCGGCGAACCACTGTTGGTTATAATCAAAAATAACAGGAGCCCATATACCCAATACCGGTAAGCTTGTAATCTTTCTCCCCAACTCCTGTCAGTCAACAAATAACAAGCATGGTACAGGAATACCGGGGATGCATACAATAAGATATAGGCAATAACAGTATAATTATGTGCCAGGCCCTGGTTGTGCAGCATACTGGTAAAATAGCCGATGACATGGTTGAAATCGGGCAGTTTGAACAGCAGCCAGCCAAGTGTAACCATCACAAAAACCCATACCCTTTTTATCCAACTGAACGAAGCCGGTATGCGCAAAGGCGTATTTTGTTGCAACCATCTTTCAATGGCCAGCAGTGCACCATGAAACAAACCCCATACCGCATAACTCCAGGCTGCACCATGCCAGAGACCACCAAGACCCATGGTGATGATGAGATTCAAATAGGTGCGGAATTTACCCTTCCGGTTACCGCCCAAGGGAATATATAAGTATTCCATGAGAAAAGAAGAAAGGGAGATATGCCAGCGTTTCCAGAAACTGGCAGCGATGTATGGGAAATTAAAATTGTCGTTGAATTGGTATCCAAACAAAGCCGCAAGCCCGATGGCAATGAGCGAATAACCCGCAAAATCGGCAAATATCTGACAGGAATAACCCAGTAACAGTACTGCCAGGGTTAGTGTTGACTGATTATTAAAATAGGGATACGCAATCCAGAATGTAAAATCTTTCAGATTATCTGCCACTACCAGCTTCAGGAAATAGCCCGTCAGTACTTTTACAAATACCGAATCCCAGGGTATCTGCTTCCAGTGCTTAGCCTGTATCTGCGGCAAATAATCATGTGCTTTGAGAATGGGGCCTGCAACAAGATGCGGAAAAAAAGAAATAAATAAAAGGGTGCGCTGTGCATGTCTGCTCAAGGATCGCGGCACCAGTGCTTCCCGGTTGAATTCCTTTCCCTGATAAGTGTCTACCAGCAAACTGATACCCTCAAAAGTAAAAAAGGATATACCGATGGGTAAAGGTATTTGCAGGAGAAAGGTACCCAGGCTACTGTCTACACCCAAAAAAGCACCGGCCAGTAAAGGGCTGTACTTAAAAAATGCCAACACCAGTAAGTTGATGACCACACCAGCTGTAGCCAGCAAACGCCTTCGTTCCGGCTTGCCAAATACCACACCATAGCTGGCCAGGATATTAATAGATGCAGAAAAAAGCAGCAAGAGCAATAACCAGGGATTACTGTAAGCATAAAAAACCAGGCTGGCTGCAATTAATAAAGGCACTTGCCAGTGTTCCATCCTGGGTAAATAATACAGGATGAATGTTATGGCCAGTAAACCCAGGAATATGAAACTATTGAACAGCATTTATGAAGAGCGAAGTAAATGAATTCCCGTCAACCTTGGGCAGTTCCTGCTATTTTTCCGGCACCTTCATGCCAATACCATGAATATAACCGGGATTGGGAAAACAATGCTCAAATTTACTATTGGTAATAAAGTCGTTCAACGCCTTACGTGTGGCCGGCAGGGTCTTCGGCCTGGCTGCACGAATGGCTTCAAAAGAACTGCGGTCGGATTGACTGTATTGTATCAGCACATCGTACCCTACCGGTTTGGGAAACTGCACAACGCAACTGGTGCTCTCCATTTTTTTATAGGGCCAGTAATGCCAGCCAATATTATGCTTTTCGAGCAGGCGGCGAAAAGCGAGTACCCATCGATCATCATTTTCCCCGGTCTCCCCTACATAAATCGGCACCTGGTATTTATCGCGGAAATCGAGGTATTCCTGTATCACTTCCTGTGTGGTATCGGTCCAGTATTTGTGAAAACTGTAGACCAGCTTATCATCAAACGGCTTTCCGAATAGTTTGAAACTGGAAGCCCACTGCGATCCTTCGAGGAAAATCAGGTGATTAGGGTCAACCGCCCGGATAGCGGCTACTATTTTTTTATACAAAGGCTCCAATAAAGGATTTAGTTGGGTAGCATCAAAATAATGGGCAATTGGTTCATTCAGCAGATCATATCCCAGGATAATCGTTTCCTTACTATAACGCCGGGCAATGTTTTGCCAGATATGAATGGTTAATTGCTGTGCAGGGACATCAGTATACAAAAATGGATAGCCATTGCTATTGTCGATATTATCACCCGTTTGTCCGCCCGGAGCTGCATGCATATCCAGCAACAAAGGCAGTTCATATTTCTTACACCAACCCACTACACGATCAAGGTACCGGAAACCACGGGTGCTGTCATTGTCACCCAGGTAATCTTCTTTCGTAAACAAACGATAATCAAACGGCAAGCGGATGGAATTGGCTCCGGCCTGTTTCAGGAAACGGATATCCGCTTCCGTAATATAATTATCCAGGTATTGCTGCCAGAAAGCTTTGGTTTCTGCCGGTCCCAGTAATTCAACCAATAAAGCATGGATAAGCCGGGGCGAGTTCACTTTCTCAAACTTAAACATATACCCTTCCGGCAACAACCAGTTCCCGAGGTTGGTGCCCTTGATGAGCATGGGTTTCCCATCGGGATACACGATCTCCTTTCCCTTTACACCAATAAAACCTTTCGAAGGCGTTTGCTGTGCCCCCAGCACCAGCGGAAACAACAGTAAGGCTGCAAATATGCGCATATAACAGGATTATGGGTGAATAGCGTATCATCTAAAATACCGCTTTCCTGCTTGCTTTCAAAGCGGGCATAAAAAAGACCGTTACGAATGGTAACGGTCGGTTTGTGGGTTTTCACAGGAAAAGGCTAGCGACTATCGCCAAAAGTAACTTTATTAAATTCTATCCGGTATTGATTGGGTCCCCGGTTCTGAATTTTACCACCCCAACGATTATTCCGGAACAGTCCCGTAAGCCATTCGATTGAATGTGTATCTGCATGATAGGTATAAGTACCGATTTCATAATCAAATTCCTGGTCATTAAATGCCACTTTATACTTTCCATCGGTCAGCAAAATAAAATGACCGATGTTCATACTGGGTATACCTGAATACAATTCATACCGGCCCACCGGAATGGCCTGCATTTCTGTAACTGCCGGCATAACTACTGGTACAGCAAGGGTTTTAATCTTGTCGGAAGCAACGGTTAGTGTTTTAGCCATTTGTCCGGATTTGGATACCGTATCTACGAGGTATCCTTGCTTGATTTCTTGGTGATATCAAATTAACCCCATCTATGATTACACAAAAAGTATCATACCGTTTTTAAGCGATTTTTAAATCGCTTGTTTCAAAAGGACCTTGACAAAAAAACAAACAGTTCTGTTTTAATTTTTTTAAGCCGAATAAGAAAGTATTGCTGCAGCCAAACGCATATGAGTAAGTTCGATCTTTGCAAAGGCGAGTGTAATGACTGCTGAAAAAAACGATATACTGATTTCATAGTAACCATTGGCCGATGAAGCAACTTATTAATGAGCATACTTTTATATGGAAATGCTGTACCTTTATACCAGATTCCGGGGAAATGGTGTCTTCCCAATTGAACCGCCCGCAGGGCTGATGGCGCCTGGTCTTAAATTGTATAACGATTTATCCAGGTTTATTATGTCAGCAATTCATCCACAACAATTTCGTAATTCACTGGTCTACCTGGCCAAATGGGTAAGCCTCTCCGTTTTAATCGGTATACTGGCCGGCTCGGCTTCTGCTGTTTTCCTCATCGCCCTTCAGTGGGTTGGCAACTACCGCGGGCTGCATCCATGGCTGATCTGGTTCCTGCCCCTGGCTGGTTTACTCATTGGCTTATTGTATCATTACCTGGGCAAACGCAGCCATGAAGGCAATCGCCTTTTACTGGATACCATTCACGAACCCCGGGAAAAAATTCCTTTCCGCATGGCCCCGCTGGTATTACTGGGCACACTCACCACCCATTTATTCGGAGGGTCTGCCGGACGTGAGGGTACGGCTTTGCAGATGTCGGGCGCCATTGCCGACCAATTCAGCAAACCTTTTCGTTTATCAAGGGAAGACCGCAGCATTTTCCTGATGGCTGCCATTGCTGCCGGTTTTGGATCGGTATTTGGCACCGCATTGGCGGGTGCTGTATTCGCATTGGAAGTACATACCATTGGCCGCTTTCGTTATCATGCTTTGCTACCTGCTTTCGCCTCCTCCATCATCGCTACCCTGGTATGCAATCAATGGCCGGTTGTACATACACATTACCACATACCGGATATACCGGCTTTTTCCGTTTCTGGCTTGGCATTGTCCCTGATTGCCGGTATGGCATTCGGCGCAATGTCTTTCTTATTCACCAAGGGTATGCATGATAGCACCCGCCTATTTCAAAAGATGATCCCTTATGCACCATTGCGTCCGGTTGCAGGAGGTATGGTGCTGGCACTGGCATTCCTGCTGCTACAAAGCACGCGTTATGCGGGACTGGGAATCCCAGTAATAGAAGCTGCTTTTCAGCAGCAGCAGTACTGGTATGACTTTGCTTTAAAAGCATTGTTCACCATCCTAACCCTCTCTGCCGGTTTTAAAGGTGGTGAAGTAACCCCCCTGTTTTTTATCGGTGCTTTGTTGGGTAATACATTATCGCTTTTTATTCCCTTACCCATGGGCCTGCTCACAGGCATGGGTTTCGTTGCTGTCTTCGCCGGCGCCACCCATACCCCCATCGCCTGTACCATCATGGCCATGGAGTTATTTGGTAGTGAAGCAGGTGTCTATGCGGCCGTGGCCTGTATCAGCGCCAATTATTGTGCAGGGAAGCAGCATATTTATGGGGGGAGGAAGTGAGTAGTCAGTAGTGAGTAGTGAGCGTGTAGCTACTGGTTCTCCGGATGAACCCATTCATTTAATTCTTTCTTATCTTTTGACTTTTTCATTTTGACTTTTGACTTTCGACTTTCACCCCTGATACCCTTCTGTAATACACGCCATCCCCAATTCTGCTGCTGCATACCGGATCAGGTCAAGGGAAAAATAATACCAGTGTATGGATTGAATACTGGTTCCATTATGATGGATCTGCATCAGTTCCCGCAATACCATATCACCTGATGCATTTTTACGCAAACCAAATAAAACAGGCACCCCATCCAGCATACCATAAACTGCTTTTCGTTCCAGTTGTTCCTGCGACCAGTAGTGCAGGGAATTATTTTTGATTTGTGTTTTACCGTATTCCTCCCAATCCCCCATGATATGCATGGATGCATCTTCGTCTATCAGGTGTAATAAACCCGCTACATCACCGGCCTGAAAAGCCCTGACATATTGTTGCAGCACTCCGGATGGCACTTCTTTGTACAGACAGGTTTCCTTCGTTGGGTTTGTTTGTGTTGCTCTTGCAGCAAGGGTTTTGCGTGCACGGTGCAGGTAAGATTTGATGGTACCTTCCGTTGTTTGCAGCATCTCTGCTATTTCTTTATTACTAAAATCAAAGGAAGTAGATAACAGAAAGCAGGCCCGCTGTTTGGGTGGCAATACCTGTATCAACCAACCGAGTATGTCTCCCAGCTCGAAACTGCATAGCGGACTTTCTCCTTGATCATCCGGAATCATTGTTTCGGTTTCCCAGGCTGGATTACGCATCTGCTGCCGGATCCAGATATGTGTGGCCATTTTAAACAGGTAGGCACGTACATGCAGTGCCTGCCCGAGATAACCCAGTTTGGCAAATGCCCTTAATAAAGTATCCTGTACCAGGTCTTCCGCATCAATTGCATTACCAGTGATGCGATGAGCATAAGACCATAATGCCTCCCTGTGTGGTTCGGTTAACTCAATAAAGCGACGCCGTAAATCGGTCACTGGTTGCTGCAGATCCTGGAGCATATCCTGTTCTTTCATGTCTTTCTGTGTGTAGATACCTGAGCTGGTTAAAAAGATAGCAGACCGGTCTTTATATTTTCCGGCCCTGTATCAGCCAGGCCATCCGGATGGATTGTTCTTTCAGGTGCAGGAATTGCTTACGCCCGTCGTCCTGCATGAACGCGTCAATACTATCCTGATCGGGGAAAGATACCAGGTGTATTTCATAGGGCTGTTCCATAGCGCCTGCTATCCATGCAGCCTTATCTGGTCTGATACGCAAACAGAGTGTTCCGCCATAACGAGGAATCAGTGGCAAAGCCATTTCCTCAAAAGCCTCAAAAACAGCTTCCTGTCCGGCTTGCAGGTATATCAGTTGGGTAATATAAATCATGGGGTAAATCTAATAGCAAAACAGTTACTCTGATGGCCTAAGGAAATATCATCGCCGGTATTGCAGCAACTGTTCCTGCATGGTTTGTATATCCGCTTGATCAATATGGTGCTTCTGTGCTATGGCAATGGCTTTTTCCTGGTAGCTTACTGCCTGCTGTTTATTACCCAGACGAAAACAGGATTGTGCATAAGCAGCAAAATAATCCTCGTCTTCATTTGCCGGGTCCTGAATTACGGCATGCAACCACTGGCTGGCAAGCAGCAGTGAAGATCGGTCACCAGGCGTATGTTCCATCAGGTGGGTGGTAATATCATAAATGCGGTAAGATAAATCCGCGATCTGCCAGTTCTTGCGGATCAGCGTATCATATTGCTGTACAAAATGCTTCCAGGATGGTTTAGTCCGTCGCTGAACCGCCGTCACCGAATCATTCAAAGCCCTTACCTGCCAGTATAATCCTGCTACCGGATGGTTAAGACCGCGTACATATTTAACCGCCTGTTGATAAGCCGCTGAACTGGTATTACCCGAACAGGCTGTATTGAGCAGCTCATATATTTTCCGGTACACTTCCTGCCGACCAAATGCTTTTACATATTGATTTGTGTGCAGCAACAGGTTTTGAATAATGGCTGAATAAGGATTATCAGCATAATCACGGACAATCTGCCACACTTCCGTTTGCTGATAAGCCGTTTGCGGAATCTTGCTGAAATAGGCATCCAGCACTTCCTGAGCAATACAACGGTACCCCTCTTCGGCATACAAACGGGGTCTTTGTTCTATGGCCAGGAATTTATTCACTGTCTCCGTCTGGTAGTCGCCACGCTTAAACGCTTCCATCCAGGAGCGATAATTATCTGAACCAAAAGCCGCTTCCATCACTTTTACAAACCCTTCCTTTTCCTGGTAACCCGATTTATGTATCACCTTCCCGTCAGCATCGAGAAAGAGAAAACTGGGATTGGATACGATATTGTATTTTTCCCGCAGTTGCTTGATGGCTGGATTGGGCTTATCGGCATCATCAAAAAGCTCCACAGGAATCATTTTTGCATTCACCGTCTGGTACACTTCCGGCTGGGTAAATACCCGGTGTTCCATTTTCACACATAGTCCGCAGCCTGTTCCGGTAAAATATAAGAGTATGGGTTTACCGGTCTCACGGGCCTCTTGTGTAAATGCCTCATAACCGGCATATTTGAAATGGATGGAATCGCGGGTTTGGCTGTTTGCTACAGGCTGGTTTAACACACCCAGTATTAACAACAGACACAGGCGATTCAGTAGTTTTCGCATGTACATATTTAATTGATCGGTGATGCTTAAAGTTAATTCATTCATACGGCCCTGCAATAATCCTGCGCTGCTTTTAACATCCCATTCGCCAGTTCCGCCCCACCAATCATAGAATACAGCCATATTGATTTTGATGAACGGTTTCACTTTAACTGGGCAATGCTGTATCTTTCTTAAAACCCTGTATGGAAAATCTGCCCTATTATATCGGCATTTGCTTTATACTAACAACCCTGGTTACTGTTGGCCTGTTTTATAAAGCTGCCCGCCTACATCCCAACCTCACCATGATTGTTTTGCTGACCTGGATTGCCATACAGGCTTTTATTGCCATCACCGGTTTCTATACCCAAACCACCGGCACACCGCCCAGGTTTATGTTACTGGTATTGCCGCCACTCATCTGTATCATCTGTTTATTCATCACTGCCAAAGGCAAAGAATACCTCAACGGACTGGACGGCAAAACATTAACCTTGCTGCATACAGTCCGCATACCCGTTGAGCTCGTGCTGTTCTGGTTATATTCGCACCACTGGGTTCCGCAACTCATGACTTTTGAAGGCAGGAATTTTGACATTCTGTCGGGACTAACAGCACCTGTTGTTTTTTATTTCGGCTTTATCAGAAAGACTTTACCGAAAACCATTCTGCTGATCTGGAATTTCATCTGCCTGGGTCTCCTGTTGAATATTGTGATCAATGCAGTCTTATCAGCCCCCTTCCCTTTTCAGCAGTTTGCGTTTGACCAGCCCAATATGGCGGTTTTATATTTTCCTTTTGTGTGGTTACCAGGTTGTATTGTACCGCTGGTATTGCTCGCACACCTGGCAACGATACGGCAATTGATGCGTAAAACAACTGTTCAATGAGCGCTATACAAAAACGGAGCTGCACAATATTTACAATGATCAGGCTGGCGTTACTGCTGCTGATCAGCGCATGGTCTACCTCCTGCTTCGCACAGCAATACATCAACAGCTCTAAAGAGAAAGCACGCAGGCAACTCAACAAATACTTTAACCCGGACCAATACAAAACCCTGATCCGGGAAACCGACAGCAGTCTTCAATTCCAGTTACGCGATACATCGGTGCAACACCTGGATATTGACTTACTGTTTGATGCATCAGGTAAATGCCGGCAGGAAACATACCGACTTTCCTGCGATTCCTGTTACCGGAAATTCATCACACATCTGCTGGGACAGCAAAGGTATCGCTGGAAGCAGGTGGCTGCTACTACCTATTTTGCGGGTGGTTTTTACCGGTTGATTGTATCCACCGGAGCAGCGGCTGATTTTACGTACTCGATTCAGCGAAGTGACTTAAGCCGGAATGAATATTTTCGGATATGGAAGGCGAATTAAGTGTCTGCTCTTGCCTGGCTGCTGCTATGATCAATAGCAGGTCGTATGCCAAACACCAGCAAATACCCGATCATCCATAATTCTGCTGCGGTGGCAGGCATCACCAGCATACCCAGATAAGATCCTTGTACACCCATGGATTTCAGAAAAGTCTGTACCAGGTAGCCAATACCACCTAAGATCAGTATGCCTCCCAGTAATTTGGGCATTCGTCCGGAACTGATGATAAGAGATCCCATGGGAATCAACCATAAACCGAAAAACAGACCACCAATGTTCCAGGCATTCCGGATGATACTGGTCAGGATTTGCACCATGCGTGTTTTCTCTTCAACCGAAAAAGTTGCTGTTGTTATACCGATGGCTGAATACATGGCAATGGCACTGACCATAATAGCCACTGCATTAACGGTTCCCCAGAGGGCAATGGCAACAGCAGCCGTTTTATTAATAGGATGAAACAGTTTATAAAACCATACAGCTGCCAGTGCCTGCGATACAATGATGATTAACTCAAACAGTAACCTTATCCGGGCAACTGATACCTGTTCTGTCAGATTACTGAGTGTCTGACCCGGATTATCCGACACAAATATTTTGTCATGATATACCATGAATCCCAGCATTCCGGATGCCGCCAACATCAAATACCATATTCCCGCAACCCTGGCTGTTTTCACTAATTGTGTTTGTTCCATTGATTTGTCCTTGGGTTTTAATGGCTAGAGCAATGATCGTCTGTACAGATAAGTATTCTCTTTCTTAGCAGGGATACCTCTTACCGAATGTAAATGTCTTCTCCGGCACTACCAAACGATTGATGGAAAAGTCGTGATCCGGCATATCTGTCCGTGTTTTACATGATGGATGCATCAATCCGGTTTCCGGGCCACTCCCAACAGCTTTACATCTACCAGTTCCAGCGACTGCACCATGTCTTTTACGGTGTCTTTGTATTTTTTGAAGTGTGGCGTATTGATATGCAGTTGATAGGCTGCAGTATCGGCATAAATTTCCAGGATGGTAATATGGGCCGGGTTGTTTTTATCGGCCATGGCATAGTAAGTCAACACCCCTTTCTCAACCCCTACGGCTGTTGTCATTTGTTCCTGCAATGCAGCATGATACGCTTTTAACTGCATGGGGTCCACTGTAATCTTTGCCAGTCTTACCATCTGGTTGGGGTTCTGTGCCATAACGGTTATGTTGAAGAACATTATTAAACTCAATACTGCCAGTACTATAAGGATTGTTTTGCTTTTTTTGCCCGGCTGCCTGCTGAGCGTGCTGGTTGTTTTCATGCGTTACTGTGATTAACAATTACTATTCCGGATGGGTATGGGCCTAACAAAGTCCCTGGTATCTTCTTTATCGACCTATACGAATGCCCTGTTTCACAACGGCTTCTCTGAACACCAATAATTGCTCAAACGAGCTTCTATTCTTTAAAGGGGCCTGGATAGGTAGTACAAATTAAACAATTACCAGAACTGCTGCCATAGCGGTGAGGCCGAATGCCGTTCCGGCATTCATTTTCGGTTCTTTCCTGTAACCGGAATAGGAGACATGATCGGGGCTTCGTTTGATGTTGGGGGTGTTCAGGCCGGTAAGCCGCCTTTAAGCCGCATCAAAGCCGCCTATGAGCCGCCTATAAGCCGCCTCTATAAAGAGCGGCTCAGTAGGGGCTTAATAACGGTTTTATATTGATTTTGAAACAGTTAATACTTATTACTATCCCGAAAAAAGGTCCGCAGGATGATTTTCCTGCGGACCTTTGACAATTGGTCCGGAAAATGGCTTGACCATCCGGCCGATGATACTCAGCAAATCAATGGATTAGGGTGGTAGTTGTTAGACCATAGCAAGGTCTTTTCTACAGACTCCCCTTGGGGAATTGCTGGTAATGGTTCGATATGAAAAGGCAAGTTTATGCCTGAACCATTCCCAACTTTTAGGTCTGCTGTTGTTTCATGTAACTGATATGGATAAACAGTAAAACAAGTTAATAAATATTAATTTTACTATTATATCATTCTCTCAGTACAAACAGATAAATACCTAAAGCAAATCCTGCAATTCCTAAAAGGAGCGCAAGCTTAGCAGATTTGGGTTCAGTTTCCTTTTTGGCAAAAAAAAGGACAACTCCCACTATTGGAAACAAAAACGACATGACCATCAGCAAAGAAGATAATTTATCTTCTCGCTCATTGCCAGTTGGCATGATAGGACTTTCTGGTTGCATAACTTTAATTGACTTGATGAACAATACTGTTGATCTCTGTAATAAATTTTTGATACTCAGATGATTTATAAAAAACAGCTTTTTGATATAACGCATTGGGAATAAATGCTACGATTGCTGCTAAAATAATGCCACCGAGATTGCCTCTGTAATCAGGTCCTGATATTGAAGAACAGCCAGCATAACCAACAAGAAAAGCTGGGATACAAAACAATGCATATAGCAGAGCAGCACTATGCCTGGTTAATTTTTTTAACTGTGCAGTATCGGTATATGTTCTATCGGTAGTCATGTTTTTGATAGCGAGATAGGTTCCATACTTACTACCTTCTGGTACCGCCCATATAAAGAGCATCTCGTGTCCTTCCCTGCCAGAGATATCCCAATTTGTTAGAGATATCTCATGTTCTTTACCGTTATTATCTTTTACATAAATAATGTCTTTAATGGTAGTTGTTGAACTAATTGAAACAGGTGTAGTATATCCTGTTGCGCTATTATAGTGTCCGCCACCACCATAAACATCTGTTCGAGATGTTTTTTCTTTCCCCACAACTGTCCCTTTTAAATAGTAAAAATTGTAATTAATACCATTAATAGTTTTAGGCTGCATAGGTTTATTTATTTAATTAGTCATTTAAGAAAAAACTTATCCGATTTTATGAAGTCAATTTTGCACACCCTAAGAATCTTGATTTGCTGATGAACTAAAAAGGCCTCTATACCTATCCCTATCTAAATTACTATCACAAATCAACTTTTAGGCAATCAAAATCATATTTATAAACTTAATCGTTTTCAAGGAAAATTCAAGCAGGTTGCCGGGTGTGCCCGCAATAGGAAGGAAAGGGCTGGCAGATTACGGTAAATACAATAAGATATAGACAAAATGCGGGTTACCCAACAGTTGGATCGGGCTCAATCAGATCCCACAGATTACCATATAAATCCTGGAAGACGAGTACCCTGCCATAGACTTCCTGGCTGGGTGGTCTTACAATGGTTACGCCTTTGCGTTGCAATAGGTCATAATCCCGCTCAAAATCATCGGTATACAAGAAGAGCCAGACCCGGCCGCCGGACTGGTTGCCAATACATGCTTCCTGCCGGGCATCTGCCGCCCGGGCCAGGAGTAGCTGACAGCCCTGGTTTTGGGTATTGGCTGGTTTGATGACCACCCATCTTTTTTGGGGCGTAAGTACGGTATCTGCTACCAATTCAAAGCCCAGGGTATTGATATAAAAATCCAATGCTTCGTCATAATCCCTGACCAGTAATGATAGCTGTCCGATGAATCTTTCCATCTATTAAAATTAGGGTTTGATCTGATCGTTTTACCAGTTCGTGCATGATTAGTTCAGATGGCTGCCACAGATGCACAGATTAAGCATATTCAATTGATGGTATTTCGCAGTTGATCATTGCTGATCAGATCTTTGGGTTCAGGCATAAAAAAAGAGCCTTCCTGAGAAGACTCTTATATGATTGGTCCAACGTCGCTAAAGCTTTAGCGACATGCAGTCGTCGGACATGTAGCGGGATCGGGAGTTGAACCCGAGACCTTTGGGTTATGAATCCAACGCTCTAACCACCTGAGCTACCCCGCCGGTTCGTAAATTTTCGTTTACGGGGTGCAAATATAGGGGTTTGGCTTTAGTAAGCCAACAATTTACCCAATCGTTCTGCCACTGTTTGGGCATTGGGCAGCATGGCTGCTTCCAGGGCCAGGTTAATGGGTACTGCGGGTAGGTTCAGGGACCCCATGACTTCTACCCGGGCATCCAGGAAATGGTAACACTGGTTGCTGATGCGCAGGGCCAGGGCTTCCGCAAAAGAGTTGTTTTGTTGCTCCTCACTCAATACCAGCACTTTTCCGTGTTTCTTCACCAGGTTAAACACAGCTTCTTCATCCAACGGGAACAGCGTACGCAGGTCCAGCACTTCCACTTGTCCGGGGAATTGCGCCGCCGCCGCTTTGGCCCAGTATACGCCCATGCCATAGGTAATCACACAAACCGTAGCACCGGCACGCAGCTGTGCTGCATCGGCCTGCAGTACCAGGTTGGCTTTACCCAGGGGCAGTATATAGTCGCGGGCAGGCTCAATGGTCTTGGCATCTTCCGTACCCGGCACTTTACTCCAGTATAGTCCTTTATGCTCCAGCATGACTACCGGATTGGGGTCGTGGTAGGCCGCTTTCATTAATCCTTTCATATCGGCTGCGCAGGAAGGATAAACGACTTTAATTCCTTTGATGGTTAACAAAGTGCTTTCCACACTACCGCTGTGGTAGGGGCCGCCACCGCCATAAGCACCAATGGGCACCCTTAATACCATACCTACGGGGAACTTACCCTGACTGAGGTAGCAGGATTTGGATAATTCGGTTACAAGCTGGTTAAAGCCGGGATAGATATAATCGGCAAACTGTACTTCTACAATGGGTTTCATACCCAGGGCAGATAAACCGGCCGTGGAACCCACAATATATGCTTCCTGAATAGCGGTGTTGAATACCCGGTGTGATCCGAACTTATCACCCAGGGTAGCTGCTTCGCGGAATACGCCACCCAGGCGGGCGCCTACATCCTGACCATACAATACCGCTTCGGGAAATTCTTCCATGATTTCTTCTACGGCATGCAAAGCCGCATCCACCATCAATACTTTCTCCCCATTTTTGGGTGCTCTTTGCCCTTTCTCTTCTTTAACCGGCGTGGGTGCAAAAACATGCTGCTCCACAGAAGCCGGATCGGGATCGGGTGATGCCTGTGCCCGCTGGAAATCGGCCGCTACCCTTGCCGCAGCCGCTGTTTCAATAGCCGTCACTTCATGATCGGGTATACCCACTTCCGTAAGTAATAAACGCAGTTTGGGCAGGGGATCATACACACCATGCCGCAACAAATCTTCGCGGTTACGGTAAAATTCGCGGCGTACACCGCTGGTATGGTGACCGAGCAAGGGCACTTTGGCATGTACCAGTGCGGGTTTTCTTTCACTACGGGTATACGCAATGGCTTCCGCCATGGTTTCATAACTACGCACAAAATCGCTGCCATCACACTGCCAGCGTTTGAGCCCTTTAAAACCCTGGGCATAATCGTATGCATTTTGTGCCCGCACTTCATCGGCCGATGCACTGATGCTCCACTGATTATCCTGTACCAGGTAAATGATGGGCAGTTGCTTGAGCGATGCAAACTGCAGGGCTTCACTCACTTCTCCCTCGGTTACACTACCATCACCCAACGAACAGATAGCAATGGGTAACTGCCCTTCAAAAGTCTGCAGCAGCGGACTCTCCGTTTGTTCCAGGTACTGTATGCCCTGGGCCAGTCCGGTTGTGGGTATGGTTTGCATACCGGTAGCACTGCTCTGGTGTATGATGAAGGGGCGATGGGTATCCCGGCTGCTGGGATGACAGTAATAAGAACGGCCGCCGGAAAAGGGGTCTTCTTTTTTGGCCAGCAATTGCAGCATAAGCTCATAAGGTGTGTACCCGATGGATAACATAATGCTGTCGTCGCGGTAATAAGGACTTACCCAGTCGCAGGGCAGTAATTGCAGACCCGTGGCCAGCTGTATGGCTTCATGCCCCCTTGAGGTAGAATGCACGTATTTGCAAACCGGCCGGTTGGCTTCATAGGTATCACACATGGTTTTGGCTGTAACCATGAGCTGATAGGCTTCGAGCAGTAATTCGGGCGATAAAGCCCGTTGATACCGCCCGGTATCGGGTGATGAGGCAGTGGCAATCATTTCACTTCCAGTTCAAACATTTTATCTGTTCCCAGGAAACCTTCCAGCACATCTCCAACTACGGCTTCTCCCACCCCGGCCGGTGTACCTGTATAGATCAGGTCGCCGATATTGAGTGAGAAGTATTGCGAGATATGTGATACGATGGTATCGAAGGGAAAGATCATATCGGATGAGTCGCCGTTCTGTACGGTTTCTCCGTTTTTCTTTAAGGAAAACATGAGGGGTGTTCTGCGCATTTCTGTGGTAAAGGGTACCCATTTACCCAGGATGGCCGACTGATCCCATGCTTTGGCTTTTTCCCAGGGCAGTCCTTTTTTCTTCAGCTCTGACTGAATATCCCGTGCGGTGAAATCAATACCCACCGTAACCGCATCGTAATATTTTCCTGCATGATGTTCGGGCAGGTATTTCCCGTTTTTGGCAATACGCAGGACCAGTTCTGCTTCATAGTGCAGTTCGTTGGTAAACTCGGGATAATAAAATGGCGCATTGGCCAGGTGCAGTGCCGATTTGGGTTTCATAAAAATCACCGGGTCTTCCGGTACCGCATTTCCCAGTTCTTTGGCATGATCTGCATAGTTTCTTCCAACGCAAAAAATCTTCATAACAGTTCTGTTTTAGGCTGTCTCCGATCACTATTGTCCCGGAGTCTGTTGGTATTTCTTTGGCTATTGGATGGGTGATTTTTCCATACATAACGCTGGAAAAACACGGGTATTATTCAAAATTCAGGGTATTTGCTTCATTCATGGCCCTGGAAAGTCCCATACCGGCAAACCATTCAATCACTTCCACCGACTTTTCAATTTTGGCCCTTACAATGGGTTCTTCCGCCGGCAGCCATTTTCCCAGTACAAACTCAACCTGACGGCCTTTGGGAAACTGGTTACCGATTCCGAAGCGCAATTTAGGGTATTGATCGGTACCAAGTGTAAGCTGAATATCTTTCAGCCCATTATGCCCCGCATCACTGCCCGAACCGCGTAAACGTAATTTGCTGAGTGGCAGGGCCAGATCATCTACAATAGTGAGGCTGGCTTCCACCGGAATTTTTTCTTTATCCATCCAATATTTGAATGCTTTACCACTGAGGTTCATGTAGGTCGTGGGCTTGATGCATACAAACTGTTTGCCCTTCCATTTTACCTCTGCCACTTCTGCCAGCCGGTCGACACGGAAAAACCCGCCATGTTTAATGACAAATGCAGATACCACATCAAATCCGATGTTGTGACGTGTATGCCTGTATTCATCACCAATATTGCCCAAGCCAACGATCAGGAACCTGTTCATCATGCAACAAAAATACAGTACTGACCCGATGACTTAAATAAAATTAACAGGTTTGCTGTTGATGCATTAATTTTCGGTTCCCATGTCAAGCTTCCCCTCATCCTTTTTACGCCGTTTATTTCAGCGTGCGGTGAATATTGGTGTACAGCCCGGATCTGAGCCTGGTGAAGTCAAACGTACCCGTGTATTGAACCTCATGGTTATTGCCGGTCAGTTACTCACGTCGGTTTTTACAGTTGTGAATCTTTTTGAGGGGCACTACCTTAATGCAACCATATTATTTGCCAATATTGTGTGCGGGGTTATTTTCCTGATCACCAATTATTACCATTATACGCAGGCGGCCCGTATCCTGCTGACCATTCTTTCCACTTTGGGATTAAGCATTACCGCTGTTCTCTTTCAAAACGGCAATGAATACTACCTCATCGCGAACAGTATTATTATTGCCGTGATCCTGCGTGGCAAGCTGCCTATTATTTTGATCTCCCTGCTGAACTTTGCCATTTTTATTGCCATCCGGTATTTTGATCTGTCGGATTTTGTATACGATGCCCTCCCCCCCGGACGCACCTATTTTAATATGGGTGCCGCTTTGTTATTGTGTATGCTGGTGATGTTATACTACCGGCAGGAGACCCGGTTTTATGAGCGGGAGCTGGAAAACAGTCAGCGCCGCTTACAGCTGAATAACCGGGAGCTGGAGGAATCGAATACCACCAAGGAGAAAATTTTTTCCATCATTGCACATGACCTGCGTTCACCCATTGCCCAGTTACACAATACATTGGATATGCTGCAAAAAGGCATGATTGATCCCAAGCAGTTCCATGAATTCATTGAACATATCGGCTCACAGGTGAAACAGTTGCGGGTGAGTATGGACAACCTGCTGCAATGGAGTAATAGTCAGCTCGAAGGCATTGAAGCCAATCCGCGTAAAGTCATACTGGCCCCCATCCTGGAACAGATAGAAGCACTGATGCGGATGGAGATCGAACAAAAACAAATCCGGGTTCATAAACAGCTGGATGCTGCTGCGGTTTGGGTAGATGCCGATCATTTATTGCTTTTGCTACGCAATCTTTTGTCCAATGCCATCAAATACAGCTTCAAAGGAGGAGACATCCATATCTCCGCCAAACAATGGCAGCACCAGGTGATTATTACGATTGCCGACCAGGGATGCGGGATGGATGAAGCTACCCTGCAAAGCCTGTTTTCTTCGGCCAACCTGGTATCTCGTAAGGGAACGATGAATGAAAAAGGAACGGGACTGGGACTGAAACTGGTGAAAGAATTCGTGGAAAAAAACCAGGGAAGGGTTTGGGCCGAACATAACCAGCCGCAGGGTGCTGTGTTTAATATTGCACTCCCCTCTTCCATTTAACCAACAAAAAGCCCGGTAACGGGTACCGGGCTTCTGGATATCATGATCTTTTTACAAAGATTACTTCTTCTTCTCGTCTTTAGCGGCAGAAGCTTCTTCCTGCTTCAGCTGACGGGTCATTACTACGGATGCGATGGGAATACGGGGAGAGTTGAGTATCTCCATATTTTCCGCAACCACATCTTCTACCCGGATATTACCGTTCAGTTCCAGTGTGGTGATGTCTACATTGATGGCTTCTTTCAGGTCCTTGGGTAAAGCTTTTACTTTCAGGGCCTTCATTTTGGTCACCAGTTTACCACCTTCTTTCACACCTACAGAAGTTCCTACAAAACGCAGTGGCAGTGTAGCTACTACTTTTTTGTTGTCTACTAATTCCAGCAGATCTACGTGGATCAGGGAATCGTCTACTTTGTCGAACTGAAGATCTTTCAGAATACACTTATACGATTTGCCATCTACGGAAACTTCCGCGATCTGGAATTCACTGGTGTACACCAAAGGCTTGAAAGCCTTAGCAGAAGCGTAGAAATTAATCTCCTGCGCACCCCCGTAAATTACACCTGGCACATTTTCCTGAGAGCGAATCTGGCGGGCGGCTTTTTTGCCATGCTCGGTCCTCAGTTGTCCTTCGATTGTAATTGTTTTCATGTTTTAAATTTTGGACGGCAAAAGTAGGGAAAAATCCCGAGGATTCAGCTACCCGCTTCAAGCTACAAGCTGCAAGGACAGGTTACTAACATGCAAAATGCTTATACAGTACTGAAAATCAATACTATATAAGCATTTTATATTTTATTGCCATTTCAGCCCGTAGCTTACGGTTTACTTATCCCTCCCCCTCAACTGGGAATGAATAAAGAGGCTGGTGATACTTTTGTTTTCGTAGGCATTCCGGATGGCGATGGCGAAGAGATCGGCCACGGATACCACTTTTATTTTGGGGCTGTCCTGGCGCAGGGGAATGGTATCACATACCACCAGCTCTTCCAGTACGCTGTTTTCGATGTTTTCGTAGGCTTTCCCACTGAGTACGGGGTGGGTAATGAGTGCGCGTACGCTGCGGGCTCCTTTTTCTTTCAGCAGGGCTGCTGCTTTGGCCAGGGTACCGCCGGTATCACAGATATCATCTACCAGCACGATATCGCGGTCGGCTACATCACCAATCACAACCATACTGGCGATTTCATTAGCTCTTTTGCGGTGTTTATCGCAGATCACCATTTCTGCATTGAAATAGCTGGCTACTTCCCTTACCCGGTTGGTACTGCCCACGTCGGGGGCTGCAAATGCCAGGTTCTGCAATTTCAGTTGCTCGATATAGGGAATAAAAATAGCTGAACTGTCGAGGTGATCCACGGGCACATCAAAAAAGCCCTGGATCTGGGGTGCGTGGAGGTCCATCGTTATCACCCTATCCGCTCCGGCTGCTTCGAGTAGAGTTGCTATAAGTTTGGAGCCGATAGCCACGCGGGGTTTGTCTTTCCGGTCTTGCCTTGCGAAGCCATAATATGGGATAACGGCTATGACTTTATAAGCACTGGCTCTTTTGGCCGCATCAATCATGAGCAGGAGCTCCATGAGGTTATCGGTGGGGGCATACGTGCTTTGTACAAGAAAAACATAATCGCCACGAATACTTTCCAGGAATATGGGCTGGAATTCACCGTCGCTGAATTTTTGGATATTGATTTTGCCGATGGGGGCACCAAAGCGCTGGGCAATTTTTTCTGCCAGCTTCTGAGAACCGGTGCCGGAGAAAATCTTAACGGATGGGTTCATATATACGGGGAATATGTGGCGAAGATAGAGCCTTAGGTTAAGAAATCAGGATTTGAATTTTTCAATTTTTTCACTATGGAATCCACATCTATTAAATACTGGCTGGAAGATGATCAGCCCCGCAAAAAGTTGCTGCAATCGGGTCCGTCCTCTCTCAGCCAGTCGGAATTACTGGCATTGATCATCAATCATGGCACCCGTAACCGTTCTGCTTTGCAACTGGCTAAAGAGTTATTGCAATCCTGTCAGAATGATCTGAACAAACTGGGCGGTATGGGTCCACGGGATATCTGTCATTTTAAAATCAAGGGCCTTGGAGAGGCCAAAGCCATTGGTATCTGCGCGGCGCTGGAGCTGGGTTTGCGCCGGAATATGGTGCAGGCGCAACAAACGGTTATCCGTTCTGCGGCGGACATTCATCATTTCCTGGTATCCAAACTGGGGCACCGGCGGCAGGAAGTGTTTGCCGTGGTATTTCTGAACAGTGCCAACCGTTTGATTGATTTTGAAATTGTGAGTGAGGGTGGCATCAATACCACAGTGGCCGATCCGCGTGTGATCCTGCGCAAAGCATTGGTGCATGAAGCGGTGGCACTGATTGTGAGCCATAACCATCCCAGCGGACAAACCCGCCCCAGTGAGCAGGATCTACGGTTAACACGCCGCTTAAAGGAGGCGGCGGCACTGCTCGACATACGGCTGCTGGACCATATTATTGTTGGTCAGCAGGGTTATTGCAGCCTGGCGGAAGAGGGTTTACTGTGAAAAGGCATCAGGCCTGAGCGGTGGGACCACCGAAATTCATGGGAATTTCTATATGTTCCAGGTCCTGGATGGGGCCATTGGCAGCTTCAAAGCGTTCAATATTTTCCTCCAGGGCTTTCATAAACCGCTTGGCATGCATGGGTGTGAAGATGATGCGTGATTTTACACGGCTTTTGGGGGTACCGGGCATTACATTCACGAAATCAATCACAAACTCGGCATTACTATGGGTAATGATGGCCAGGTTGGCATATGCGCCTTCTGCCATTTCCTCACTGATCTCGATATTCAGCTGATTATTCGGTTGTTGTTCCATAAAACGGTTTAAGGGGACAAAAATACGTGGAAAAGCCCTGATCTGCCAGCCCGGTTTAAAATGATTAGGGCCGGCTAAAGCCGGCCCCGCTCATGTGCATGATAAACTATAAAAACCGAAAACAGTGTGAATCACCTATTCGGGATCCAGGTCTATTATTTATCCCACCATACTTTCGAATTCATAGAATTCGAGTTGTACTGCGCAGCAGCTGCAGCGTAGTTGGTTGGGTTATACAAAGGCTCATTCGGACCGTAAGCAATCCTACGGGGAATGGGGTTACCGGCACCGGGTGCAGGAGCCAGTACGGGATAACCCGATTTACGCCATTCGGCCCAACCCTGGTTACCATCTGGATAGTAAGCCAGCCAGCGCTGCTCGGCAATTTTCTTGTCATCACCCACACCAGTCAGTGCTACATTGGTCTGTGCCAGGTAAGTAGCAATGGTACCGGCATTGGTAAAGCCCCAACGGTTCATTTCCAGGGTAATACCGGTTGTGTAGTTGGTAGCCACTACTTCGGTAGTCCATCCCAGGCGGGCAGCTTCGGCACGTGCCAGGTACATCTGACCGGCAGTGATCAGGCTGAGCGGCATGGTCTGCGACGTATTGGTAAAGCCCAGGAGGAAACCAAAAGTGGGGTTGGCTGTTTGCCAGGCCAGGGCATCATTACGGGTTAAGCCGTAAGGGAAGCCATTGCTGTTGCTGGAATACACAGCCAGACGGGGATCAGACAGATTGGTCATGAAATCTGTGATGGTCTTGCTCACCGCATAGTCGAAACGCTGTGTAATCACATAGTACGTATAAATGGGGTTGCGGTAGTTACCACCGGGATACGGAATAGCAGCATTATCAGCATTAGACTCAATCACACCGGCAGCAACCGCTGCGGCAAATTCAGCCTTACCAAGTGTGGCATTGGCTTTAGACATACGCAGTGCAATAGTAGCAATGAGTGAGTTGGCAAACTTCTTCCACTTGGTGGTACTGCCACTGTACATTACATCTCCCTGTACGGTAGCACCGCCATCGAACTGGGCTACGGCAGCTTTCAGTTCTTTGATCAGATCGGGGTAAATCAGTTCCTGCTTATCGTAAGCAATGGTTCCTTTACCCTTCAGTGCATCGAAATAAGGGATATCGCCATAAGAATCTGTCAGCACCATAAAATAATAGGCTTTCAGAATACGGGCAATAGCAATCTGGTTATTGTTGGAACCAAACTGCGCAGCATTGTCCTTAGTGGCTGGATCGGTATTTACGTTGATGATATTCTGCAGGTCATACAGATCACCCGCATAATACGCATCCCAGTTCAGGGTAGTAGTTGCGTAGCGGGAAGCATCTGTATACTGGGTTTCAGACATGTACTGACAGTACAAACCCGCAGTATTATTGATGGCCGTACCCCATACGTTATTACCTACATTGGACAGCACGTTGGTGAGCAAGGCAGAAGTAATAGGTACAGTAGTGGCGTTGGGGTTGTTATTGATGTCGCCAAAATCATTGATGGCTTTGCTACATCCAACCAGTAAAGTGGAACAAACCCCAATGGTCAGCGCGACTTTCTTAAACGTCATCTTTTTCATTGTTTGAATTTTAGGGGTTTAGAAATTGAGTTTTAAGTTGAAACCGAAGGAACGTACACCGGGCATGTTACCATCTTCACCAAATACACCACTGATTTCAGAGGGATCGAAGTTTTTGGAATCTCTGTACAGGAAGAAGAGGTTGCGAGATGTTACAGAGAAGGTAGCTCCCTGAATCACTTTCGCCAGTTTACCCAGTTTCTGAACCGGGATGGTATAACCCAGGCTCAGTTCACGCAGTTTTACATAAGACAGTTTGTGAACAAAAGGTTCAGCAATCTGCTGGTAGTAGAACTGGTGGAAATAATCGTACGCATCCACATATACATCTACGGGTGTTTTACCATCGGCAGCATCAACACCTACTACGTGTACGCCACCACCGGCAGATACGGGATCACGAACGGGCTTACCCTTGTCATTCAGACCAGCGGTATTCTCCATCAGACCGGAGAAAGTACCCCACTGCTCAGACAGAGAGAAGAAGCGACCACCGAACTGATAATCCAGGGTCATACCCAGGTTGAAGTTCTTGTAGGTGATAAAGTTTTGCAGACCACCAGTGAGGCGGGGAACCACAGAACCCCACTCTTTGTTGGCATCGGCCTGGTACCAGCCCAAACCACCGCTGAATCCGTTGGTAGTAATATAGGGCTTACCATCGGCAGTACGTTTGATACCACCCCCTTTGAGCATACCCCAATCTTTGTCAACAAAGTGGAATGCACGGGCAAAACGGGTACCAAATGAACCACCGGCCAGTGTATAGCTGGTGAGACCCGGAGCCAGGGCTTTCACCTTATTGCTCAGCAGGTAAGAGAAAGTCTTGGTCAGTTCCCAGCTGAAGTTTCTGTTCTTCACCAGGCTGGCACCAATTTCAACTTCCAGACCCTGACGCTCTACACGGGCGGCATTGATGGTTTGTGAAGTGAAACCACTTACACCACTAACAGATACTGCCAGGGGCTCATTAGAGTTATTTTCATTGTAGTAAACCACATTCAGACGAATCTTGTTTTTGGCAAAACGCAGATCCAGACCGGTTTCCCAGGTAGTTGTTAAAGCACCACGCAGGTTGGCATCAGGTGTGCCATCCGGTGTTGTCATCAGGAAGTTGGAACCCCACAACAATGCATTCACTGAATAGTTCAGGTTGAGCGCATAAGGGTTGAGGGTCTTGGGTTTTTTACCCCAGGAACCAAATACTTTACCAAAGCTCAGCCAGGGCAATGCCTTACCAGTGAATTCACTGAATACAAAGGATGCACCTACTGAGGGCGATAACAGGGAGTTGTTGCCTTTGGGCAGGGTAGAGAACCAGTCGTTACGAACAGCCCATGTTAAGCTCAGGTAACGCTTGTACTCAATATCACCAAAAGCAAACAGTGAGTTCGCCTGCTGGTCAGATTTGGTATTGGTAATGGTTGGTGTAGTCTTGGAGTTGGTAATAGCATACAGACCGGGAACGTTCAGACCGTTGTTGGTGTTAGCCGCTACCTGACGGTTGCGGATATTCAAACGGTTGGCACCCACATTGGCAGTAATAGCCAGGTCGCCAAAGGATTGGTTGTAAGAAGCCACACCTTCAAAGTTCCACTCGCTGTTAACCGTATTGCTGGTACCATAGCTGGACAACAGACCGGTTTGCACACCACTGTATTCCAGGATGTAGGGAGTGATGTTTTCAACGTTACCGTTGAACTGATCCTTACGGATGCTACCCTTGAATTTGAAGTTCTTGCTGAATTTAATGGTCATGTTCAGATCGCCATAGAGCCTGTCGCGACGCTGAGACTGATCAATATTTTCAAAATAGGTAAAGGGATTGTACCAGTAGTTACCGCCCCATACACTGTTCCGGGGAGCAGCTGCGCTCCAGGAACCGGGGTTACGACGGAAGTTCCAGGAAGGAATGGTTCCGATGGGGGTTTTGATGCTGGACAATTCCTTCAGGATATTGATATCCAGATCGCGGTGGAACCACTGGCTGAAGTTACCAGATGAAAAGTTGGAGTAACCATCGTTAAAGTCACCCTTGATCAGCTGGTTGGTGTAGTTGATGTTGGCACCAACGGTAATGTACTGGCCCAGGTCCATGGTAAAGGTACCAAAGAGACTGTGACGCAGTGATTTACTATTGGGCAACATACCCTTGATGCTCTGGTTGGTGTAAGAGATACGCATGCTGGAACCAGCACCATTGCTTTGAGAGAAGCTAACGTTGGTATTGGATGTAATACCGGTATTCCAGAAGTCTCTGGCGTTGTTGGGCTGTGCCGTGAAATTGGCAGTTTTACCGGAACGGGCATGACCGGGGATGAATGCATACCAGGGAATATATTCAGATCCATCGATCTTGGGACCCCAGGAAGCATCATCGGTAAAGTCGCGGTACTTTTTACCGTTCAGAGCCTGCCACTCAGCGGGCATGGTAGAATTGTAAGTGAAAGTTAACCAGTCGCCATCACCACCACCGTATTCATTCTGGTAGCGGGGCATGAAAGCAGCGCGGTCAAAAGTAACCGACTGGTTTACTTCTACGCCAACGCCTTTTTGCTTGGAACCTTTTCTCGTAGTAATAACGATGGCACCGTTACCGGCACGGCTACCAAACAGCGCAGTAGCGTTCGCACCTTTCAGTACGGTCAGGTCAGCCACATCATCGGGGTTGATGTCGAAAGAGTTGGTAATCGTACCATCAATTACATAAATGGGTGCAGCATCTGTCAGTGAACCACCACCGCGGATACGGAGGAAGCCCTGGTCGTTCAGTTTGGCTGAAGACTGACCTCTGAACTGAACACCGGCCACTTTACCGGCCAATGCGTTGTTCAGGTTGGGCTGGCGGATCACGTTCAGTTGTTCTGAACTAATTACCTGTGAACTGAAAGGAGTTGTACGTGCTGATTTTTTAACACCGAAGGCACTGGTTACAAATACCTCTTCCAGTTGCCCGGCTTGTAATTTTAATTTGATGTTCTGATAGGTGCCGGATGCGGCGAATTCAAAATTCTCGTGACCAATAGCAGAGACCACAATGGTGGCGCCGGTTTTTACTTTCAGGGTGAATTTACCCACTTCATCGGCTTTGGCACCATTCCGGGTACCTTTCTCCTGGATGGTTGCGTTGGGTACAGGTCCTCGATCATCGGACACCTGACCCTGAACAACTACTGTTTGAGCATACATGGCAACCGAACATAACAGTGCCATAGCCAACAGCGTCAGACTTTTTCTCATGTGCTTCGTTTTTAATTAGAAAAAATTGTTAAAAGCGTTAACAATCGTTGACCAATTTAGAGAAAAAAAAGGGGCCGCCGTTTAAATAATTTATTCTTTTTTTAACATTTAATTCTGATCAATGCATTTCTTATTAATTATCAGCAACTTATAGAACATTCGGGTAATTGTCAGCATAGTGTAAAAAGAACATTATACTGTCGGTTTAGTACATATAATACAAATTGATCTATAATACCGGGAGACTTTGCGGGGGTATGGCACAAAAAAGGGGACCGGTAAGATTACCGGTCCCTCATGTGCATGATAAACTATAAAACTGAAAAACGAGAAAGTTGGTTTGATTGTCGTATTAAATTAAAACATATTTCTCATTCCACAAAATATACCTGCCTTATTTATCCCACCACAGTTTTACATAGTTATGATCAGAGCCACCCATCGCAGCTACTGCTGCCTGGTAATTGGCACCATTCAGTGTGGCTTCGTTGGTAGGATAGCCCTGGCGTAAAGGAATACCCCTGGCATCCACCGCATCTACTGCTGCTACCAGTGTGGGGTAATCGGTTCTGCGCCAGTCGTTCCAGGCCTCCCAGCCTTTCAGGTAGCCAGCCACCCATTTCTCGGTCATGATCTGCTTATAACCGGTAGCAGGCGTATACGCTACATCGGTTTGTGTTAAGTAAGTAGCAAATGCCGTTGCGTCGTACACACCCTGCTCCTGCCAGGATGCCTGAATAGCCGCAATGTACTTGGCTTCTGCATCGGCATCACCACCGGTTACATAACCAATTTTAGCAGCTTCGGCCTGCATAAACAATACCTGGGAATAAGAATAAATATTCAGGGAAGAACCGGCACCACGGAATGCGTCGCCAATGCGACTGTAAGCAGCAGGAATATTCACTGCAGCGTTACGGCCATATTGTAAACCACGGATCACACCACCGGCCAGCGACTCGGCATATACCTTCAAACGGGGATCGTTCTTGGGTGCCATGTAGTTGGTCATGGTAGTACTGATGGCATAGTCGTTACGCAGACTGATGCTGTAATTGTTATACCAGGGGTTGTAGTTATTGGGATCGCCGGATATGAATTTGTAATTCACATTCTGTGCGTTTGACGTGATCACGCCATCGGCCAGTGCAGCGGCATATTCAGTCTTGCCTTTGGCAGCATCTACCTGTGATAAACGCAGTGCCATGATCATACGTGTGGTATTGGCAAAACGTTTCCAGGCAGCCATATCGCCATTCAGGATGATATCACCTACAACACCTTTCTCCGCAACTTTAATCTGATCATTGGCTTCTTTCAGTTCCTTGAACAGCGCAGTATAGATATCCTGCTGCTTGTCATACGCAGGCGCAAATGCAGTAGAACCCTGCAGTGCCTGTGAATAAGGAATATCACCCCAACGATCGGTCATTTGCAAAAAGTAATAGGCTTTCAGGATACGCGCCACAGCAATCTGGTTGCTGGAAGAACCATTGGCAGCCGGATCGGCATAAGCGCTATTGGTGGTGTTCAGTTCAATGATCTTAACCAGGTTATACAAAGGACCGGTATACCAGGTACTGAAAGAGGTATTGCGGTCGTTGTATAAAGAAGGACCGGGATACGGACCTTCAGACAGGTACTGTACATACATACTGCCCAGGCGGCTGGCGGCATTATCGCCGAGCATCAGACCAGGCAGACTTTGCATGGAATTGGTAAGCAATCCACGGGTAGTGGGTGCTGATAAAGCAATGGGCGACACGTTGATGTCCTGGAACTTGTTACAGCTCGCCAACACCGCTGCGGTTGCCACTATAGTGAGTATTCGTTTCATGATCTTAATTTTTTAGTTCAACATTTAGAATCCAACACGCAGGTTGAAACCGATTTGACGTGTTTGAGAAAGCTGACCACCTTCTCTTTCAAAGCTTTCCAGTTCTGAAGGATCAACACCATATTTCTTGGCATTGGCCCAGATCAGCCAGGCATTGCTTACAATCACACCAATATTGGCAGACTTCACAAACTTGATGGACTGGAGGAAGCTTGAAGGGATGGCATAACCGAAACGTACTTCACGCAGTTTGATATAAGATGCATCGAGCAGGTAGTTGCTGGCATCACGCTGACGCGCAGTATACCAGTAAGCCCTGGCAGCAATGTAACGGTTGTTCTCGGCACCACTGGCAAATACACCAGGTACACGGATACCACCATTACCTACGTTACCACCGGCCAGTGTATAACTACCGGGATAATCGCGCCAGTCGAAACCTTTGTCGTTGATACCAACAGTTTCCTGCGACAAACCAGCACCGGTATTGAAGTTGCGTGTTTCAGAATAGAACAGACCACCATTCTGGAAGTCGATAGAGAAAGTCAGGTCAAACCCTTTGTACTTGAAAGAGTTGAACATACCACCAGTCCATTTAGGCAGTACCTGTCCGATATCCTGGTTCAGATCATAATCAGGCAGACCGGTTGACAGGATCAGTGTTTTACCGGTTTTGGGATCTGTTTTCCATTTACGGCTTACATACATACCCCACTCAGCACCCACGCGGTGTTCCAGGCGGGTATCGAAACGGTTGGTACCATATACATAAGTCTTGGTATTCTCATACAAAGAGATCACTTTGTTGCTGTTCTTAGCCCAGTTCAGGCTCACTTCCCAGCTGAAATTCCTGGTCTGAATGGGTGTACCGGTGATCGACAATTCAATACCGGAGTTCTGGATATTACCCGCGTTCACCTGGGCAGTAGAGAAACCACTGGTTGGCGATACAGTCAGGGGAATGATCTGATCGGTATTGTTGTTCTGGTACCAGGTAGCTTCGAAGCCAATACGCTTCAGGATACGCAGTTCCACACCTACTTCATAGGCTTTGGTGAGTGCAGGACGGATATTACCGCTTCTGAACTGATCGCCAATGGCGATAGAGGGGTTAGAACCATAAAGCGCACCATTGTTCAGTGCCAGGTTCACCTGGTTAAACGCCAGATCGGAACCTACAGAAGCATAAGAAGCACGGATCTTACCGAAAGTAAGCCAGTTACTGATGGCAGACTTCTTCAGCACTTCTGTAAAGATGAAGCTGGAGCTGATGGAAGGATAGAGATAAGAATTGTTATTGGCAGGTAATGCAGAAGACCAGTCGTTACGCAGGGTACCTTCTACAAATAACATGTCTTTGTAACCAACAGAAGCCTTACCATATACACTGTTTACTTTTTTGCGGTTGTAGTTAACAGTGGTAGTGGGACGGGCGATAGATGCACCAATGGTGAAATAGTTGGGTGCACTCAAACCACCGGCAGTAGCCCAGTACATTTCGTCGAAAGAGTTGTAACGGATGTTACCGCCCACCATTCCATCTAATGAAAACTTACCAAACTTGTTTTTATACATCAGGTTGGTTTCGTAGTTCAATTCGCGGGAAGTGTTCTGGGTCTGCTCATAAGAATCCAGTTGCAGACCACCGGTTGCCACACGGAAATCGGAAACGTTCTGCAGTTGGTTGATACGAACATAAGACTGCAGGTTCAGGTGTTTATCGATCTTAACATTCAGACCAATATTACCTACGATACGCTGAAAACTGCTGTTACCATAGTTTTCATTCACTACGAAGTATGGGTTATCCCAGTACTGGGGTTTACCGTATACTTTGATATCGCTGCTGGAGTTGGGGTCACCAATGTTCCAGGAGTTCAGACTACCATCGGCTTCGCGGTAAGTCTTCATGCGCTCCATATCGAGCTGACGCTGGAACCACTGGTTGAAGTTTTGTGTAACGTTCAAACCATCCAAACGGTAGCCTTCCTGGGGTTTACCCTTGGTGGCAGCCGTCGTGAAAGTAAGGTCGTTTGAAATAGTGATGCGGCTTCCGATATCATAAGATCCGTTCATGCTGATCTGGTGCTGATCGCGCTTGGCGTTGGGCACTACCAGGGTACGGTTCTGGTTGGCATAGGTAAGACGGAAATTGTATCCCTCACCACTATTGGTCAGCGATACACTGTTATTGAGTGTACGGCTGGTCTGGAAGAAGTTACGGATATTATTGGGTTGAGGATTCAGTCCGGTGAGTTTACCGAAATCAGATCCGGCATACCAGCTCCAGTAGGCGCGGTAATCCTGGCCCTGCATACGGGGACCCCAGCTTTCATCTGCACCATATTCCAGCATACGCTGTCCATTAAAGCCAGCCCATGATGCCGGGTGAATGGCAGGATTGTATTTGAAAATATAAAAACCCTGATCGTCCAGCAAGCCGGCACCCAGTGAGTTTTTATTGGTATAGGAAGAAGAATAACCACCGGCATATTCATTCTGGTAAGGTGGCAGCAGGGAGATAGATTCAATTGTCAGACCCAGGTTCAGTTCCACGCTGCTTTGCTTTTTGCGGGAACCTTTTTTGCTGGTGATAACCACTACCCCATTGGCGGCACGCTGACCATAAAGAGCAGTAGCAGCGGGTCCTTTCAGAACAGACACATTCTCCACGTTATCCATCAGTACGGCAGACTGATCGGTGATGGTACCATCCACCACAAAAATGGGGGAAACAGGACCCAGACCGGTCACACCACGGATGAGGATGTTGGCATTGTCGAAAGTAGAACTGGGAGAACCTACCAGTTGCACACCGGCAACTTTACCCACAATGGAAGAGCTTACATCGAGTGACTTGGCTACCGTAAGGTTTTCGCCTTTTACTTCCTGTACGGCATAACCCAGGGCTTTTTTATCGCGTTTGATACCCAGGGCCGTTACCACTACTTCGCTGAGGTTGTCAACCGTTTCGGTTAAACTCAGCGACAATTGGGTACCAGCAGCAATTTCTCTGGTGGCAAATCCGGTAGCGGAGATTTGTAAAGTGGCTCCTTTGTTTACACTGATCTGGAAATTACCGTTCTGGTCGGTTTGCGTACCATTACGGGTTCCTTTTTCCAGTACTGAAGCAGCGGCAATGGGAACACCCTTGCCGTCTGTAATCTTTCCTGAAGCGGAAATTTTTTGTGCCAGGCCAGCGATAGACATCATCAGCAGGCCACACAAAAGCATGACGGTTTTTCTCATGTGATTAGTTTTGATAATAGAATGGTGCTCAAGATAATTTTTAAAAGAAATGTTAAAATTAAAACGACCTTAAAAATTAGAGTTTTGTTAACATATTAGGACAATTTATCTCAACAAAATGTAGTAAACAGACAGAATTCCGCATAATGTTATTTCAGGTTTAAACATTGATAATCATGTGGTATGCGCTAAAAAATTATAGGTATTGGTAAAATTGATTGCAGAAATGTGCAGCAAGCTGATAAAAACAGCATACCATGTTTTCTGATTTGTCAGCAATCAAAAAGCCCTCTGAATCAAGTACCTTTGCGGCATTATGTTGATATTAGATGGCAAAATCGCCTCCCAGGCAGTCCGGAATGAGCTCCGCAGCCGGGTGGCTTCCCTGGTTCAGGCAGGCAAAAGACGTCCACATTTAGCCGCCATCCTGGTAGGCAATAACGGAGCCAGTGAAACCTATGTGGCCAGTAAGGTCAAAAACTGTGAAGAAATTGGTTTTGCCTCCTCCCTGATCCGCATGGATGAGCAGGTTGCCGAAACCGCCCTCCTCGACCAGATCCGGCAACTGAATGCAGATCCGGCCATCGACGGTATCCTGGTTCAATTACCCCTGCCCAAACAAATCAGTGAACAGAAAGTCATAGAAGCCATCGACCCCGCAAAAGACGTGGATGGATTCCATCCGGCCAATGTGGGTAAACTGGTACAAGGGCTTCCCACCTTCATACCCGCCACCCCATACGGCATTATGCTTATGCTGGAATACTTTGATATTCCCACCAAAGGCAAACATGCAGTGGTGATTGGCCGAAGCAATATTGTAGGTCGCCCCATGAGCATATTGCTCAGCAGCAACCTGCCCAAGGGTAACTGCACGGTAACACTGTGTCATTCCCATACCCCCAACCTGGCAGAGGTTTGTCGCAGTGCCGATATCATTGTAGCTGCCTTAGGTAAACCCGGTTTTGTAAAAGCCAACATGGTAAAACCCGGGGCTGTAATCATTGATGTAGGCATTACCCGTGTAACCGACCCCACGGCAGCCAAAGGTTTCCGCATCAAGGGAGATGTGGATTACCCGGAAGTATCTGCTGTGGCATCCGCCATCACACCCGTACCCGGAGGCGTAGGATTAATGACGATTGCAGGATTATTGAAGAATACCCTGCAGGCTTATGAACAACGGGAGAGTGAATAGTGAATAGTCAGTGTGAGATACAAACCCCAAACCAAAAACTAAAAACCAAAAACCTCAAACCACCTTCCACATGCTTCCCGTAATGGAATCCTTTTATACACTTCAGGGCGAAGGCTTTCACCAGGGTCGCGCAGCTTATTTCATCAGGCTGGGCGGTTGTGATGTGGGCTGTTTCTGGTGTGATGTAAAAGAAAGCTGGGATGCCGATGCCCATCCGCAGAAAACAGTGGAGCAACTGGTCGCCGAAGCCAGCGCCTTCCCCGGCCGGCTGGCTGTTATAACCGGTGGCGAGCCATTAATGCACCAACTGGATGAATTAACCAGCGCATTACAGGCAGCGGGATTTGAAACCAATATAGAAACTTCAGGTTCCTCGCCATTGAGCGGGCACTGGGACTGGATCTGCCTCTCGCCCAAAAAATTCAAAGCGCCCATTCCAGATATCGTACCCAGGGCCCATGAATTAAAAGTAATCATCTACAATAAACACGATTTTGCCTGGGCCGAAACCTATGCAGCAGCCGTTAGCCCCACCTGCAAATTATACCTGCAGCCCGAATGGGATAAAGCAGCTGAAATGACCCCGCTTATTGTTGAATATATCAAGAAGCATCCGCAATGGGAATTAAGCCTGCAGGTGCACAAGTACATCAACGTACCCTGATCCAATTTTAACAGCATCGATCCATAATTTTTGTCGAACTTCCGCTGATCTTATGAAAGCGATTGTTGTATGTTTTTGCAGCCTGATGATACTCAAGGCCAATGCCCAGGGATATGATCCGGGAAAAGTTAATCCGAAGATTCTCGCCAATTACGAGAAAGCCCTGGATATGTTGCAGGATGGTGCGATTAAACAGGCCGTTCCGCTCTTAATGGATTGCATCAACGCCGATTCCAGCTTTCTGGATGCCTACCTCTCACTGGCAGGCGCCTGTGGCGAATTAAAACAATACCAGCGCGCTATTCAGTTATATGAACTTGCCATGCGGAAAGACCCCGAATACACCCGCATCTACAACCTTCCTTATTCCATTAACCTGGCCGGACTGGGACGCTTCAAAGAAGCCTTGGATGCGGTGAATATTTTTATTGCCATACCCAATATCAGCGACCGGGGTATGAAGAGTGCCCGGTACCGCCAGCGTACTTACCAGTTTGCCATCGATTACCAGTCAACACACCAGCCCCGCAACTACGAGTTCCTGCCCGAAAACCTGGGCGATAGCGTCAACAGTCCGCGTTCAGAATATTACCCCTCGGTAACTGTAACCGACAGTGTACTCGTCTTTACCCGTAAGACCGGAGAAATGCGGGAAGATTTTATGGAAAGCAAACTGCATACCGCACAACAACCCGGCAAAGCCCAGCCCATCAATGGCGATATCAATATTGAGCCACTGAAAGGTGCTATCACCGCTTCGCAGGATGGAGAATGGATGTTGTTTGCCGGTGATTTCTCCGGTATCGGTTTCGGCAATTACGATATCTATATTTCCTATTATACCCCGCAGGGCTGGAGTGAACCACAGAACCTGGGTCCGAATATCAATACCGAATTCTGGGAAAGTTCACCCACACTCAGTCCCGACAAACGCGTACTCTATTTCAGCAGTAATCGTCCCGGTGGCAGTGGTGGTAAAGATTTGTACATGAGCACACGCCAGCCTAATGGCCAGTGGTCACGCGCCGTAAATATGGGACCGTTGATCAATTCTCCCGGTGATGAACTGGCACCTTTTATCCATGCCGATAACCAGACCCTGTATTATAATTCCGATGGCCTGCCCGGTTACGGCGGTTCTGATTTGTATGTGATCCGGAAAAACAGTGCAGGCGAATGGGGGGCACCTGAAAACCTGGGGTATCCCATCAATACCATTGAGAACGAAGGGAGCCTGGCCGTATCAGCCGATGGACGTACCGCCTATTATGCCAGTGATCGCAGCGACAGTCGCGGCGGGCTGGACTTATACCGTTTTACACTGCGTGATGATATACGACCCTACCGCACTTTATATGTCAAAGGAAAAGTCAGGGATCAACGTACCAAACAAGGATTACCGTCTACCGTAGAATTAACCGACAACAGTACCAATGAGGTATTGATGAAAGTACAAACCGATGAAACCGGTGATTATTTCATCACCCTTCCTACCGGAAAAGATTACACTTTCACCGTCAACCGGAAAGGGTATTTGTTTTACAGTGATGTATATGCATTAAAAACCAAAGAGCCCGACAGTACTTACCAGAAAGATATTACCCTGCAACCCGTTACCCTGCACGCCAGTTTCACGTTCAACAATATCCGTTTCGCTACCAACAGTTATGAGCTGCCGGCAGATGGTTATACCGAGCTGAATAAGCTGGTACAGGTATTACAGGAGAATCCGGGCTTACAGGTAGAGATCAGCGGGCATACCGATAATATTGGTAAAGCGTCCGATAATATGGTACTCTCTGCAAACCGCGCCAAAGCCATAGCAGATTATGTACTGTCAAAAGGCATCAGCACTAACCGGATCACGCATAAAGGGTATGGCGATACCAAACCCATTGCCGATAATACTACCGAAGCCGGCCGCGCACAAAACAGACGCACCAGCTTTACCATTACGGGACTTTGATAGCAGGTAATATTTCATGTATTAATACCTGATTCATGGCATAGGGCTTTTACAGATTTTCGGCCCCTATGAATGAAGAATTATTACACCGCATTGCGCTGACCATGGTGCCGGAATTAGGGCCGGTACTGGCTCGTCAGCTGATCAACCGCTTTGGTACGGCCCGGACTGTTTTCAAGAGCACCAGGACTGCACTTGCCCAAACAGAAGGCATTGGTGAATTCCGAGCCGCACAAATCAAGCAGTTCCGCGATTTTGCTGCTGCGGAAAAAGAAATGTGTACTGTAGCATCGGCCGGTATCAGCGTATTGTTTATTTCCGATGATGCTTATCCCCATCGTTTACGCCAGTGTTATGATGCGCCCTTATTGCTCTATTACAAAGGCAGTGTTGCTTTGAACCAGTCCCGCATCATCAGTATTGTGGGTACGCGCAGGCAAAGTAGCTATGGCAAACAGGTTACTGAACAATTGATCACAGCACTTGCTCCTTACGAAGTGATGATCATCAGCGGGCTGGCACTGGGTATTGATGCTACGGCGCATAGGCAGGCATTGCAGTCGGGCTTACCTACCATTGCTGTACTGGCACATGGGCTGAATAATATTTACCCCGATCAGCACCGGTCGCTGGCAGCACAAATAGCAACACAGGGTGGTTTACTCACCGAATTAAACTGGCAGGAGAAACCGGACCGGCATCATTTCCCGAAACGCAACCGCATTGTAGCCGGCATGGCCGATGCCACCCTGGTCATGGAAACAGAACCCAGGGGCGGCAGTATGATCACCGCCGATCTGGCATTCCAGTATAACCGTGATCTGTTTGCTTTACCCGGTCGCATTACCGATCTCAAAAGCAGTGGCTGTTTGCAACTGATCCGCGACCAGAAAGCCGTACCCCTGATCGATGCCGCACAGCTGGCCGATAGCCTGGGCTGGAATCAGCCAAAAACAGTTACTACACCTGCCACACAACGCCATTTATTTCCCGAATTAAGTGCCGAAGAAATCAGCATCATCAACCTGCTGGCTACCCGGGGCACGGCAACGGTGGATGAACTCTACCTGGCCAGCGGGCTCAGCAACAGCCGCGCCGCAGCTACCTTGCTGAGCCTGGAAATGCAGCAGTTGGTCCGGCAATTGCCGGGGAAACAATACCAGCTGATCAACTGATCTGCAAGGGCTTAAAAAATGATTTTGGAGGCAATATGGCTGCGGAACTATCTTTGCACATGGCAACAAGAAATAATTCTCCCCGTATCAAGGCTGCTCCCTCCAGGTTATTCGGCGAAGGTTTAACATTCGACGATGTGCTGTTAATGCCCGCTTACAGCGAAGTCCTGCCCAGGGAAGTAGATATCCGTTCCCAGTTAACCCGTAACATTACCCTGAACGTGCCCATCCTGTCGGCCGCCATGGATACCGTAACAGAAGCCGGACTGGCCATTGCATTGGCGCGTGAAGGCGGATTGGGTATCCTGCACAAAAACATGACCATCGAAAAGCAGGCCGACCAGGTGCGTAAAGTAAAAAGAAGTGAAAGCGGAATGATCATTGACCCGCTTACCTTACTGGTAGATGCTACCATTGGTGATGCATTGCGATTGATGAAGGAGAATAAAATCGGTGGTATTCCCATTGTGGATGCCGGACAAAAACTGGTAGGCATTCTCACCAACCGCGACCTGCGTTTTGAAACCGATAAAAAAAGAAAAGTAAAGGAAGTGATGACCCGCGAAAACCTCATCACTGCACCCGACGGAACCGACCTGAAGAAAGCAGAGAAAATCCTGCGTCAATATAAGATTGAGAAATTACCCGTGGTAAACAAACAGGGTAAGCTCATCGGACTGATTACTTATCGTGATATTCTGCAACTGCGCAATTTCCCCAATGCCGTAAAAGACAACCTGGGTCGATTATTGGTAGGCGCTGCACTGGGTATTACCAAAGACCTCATGGATCGTGCCGCAGCTTTACAGCAGGTAGGTGTAGATGTGGTAGCACTGGACAGTGCCCATGGCCATACCAAAGGTGTTATTGATGCACTGAAAGCCTTGCGTAAAAATTTCAAGGGATTACAAATCATTGCGGGTAATGTTGGTACCGCCGCGGGCGCCAAAGCCCTCGCCGATGCCGGTGCCGATTGTGTGAAAGTAGGTATTGGCCCGGGTTCTATCTGTACCACCCGTATTGTAGCCGGTGCCGGTGTACCACAGCTCACCGCCATCATGGAAGCCAGTCACGCTTTACAAAGCAAAGGTGTACCCGTAATTGCCGATGGCGGTATCCGCTATACCGGTGATATGGTAAAAGCACTTGCCGCAGGCGCCAATATGGTAATGATGGGTAGTGTATTTGCCGGCGTACAGGAAAGTCCCGGCGACACCATCATCTATGAAGGCCGTAAGTTCAAAGAATACCGTGGTATGGGAAGCCTGGGTGCCATGAGCCAGGGCAGTGGCGATCGTTATTTTCAGGATGTGGAAGACGATATCAAGAAATTCGTACCGGAAGGTATTGAAGGACGGGTAGCCTATAAAGGAAACCTCAGTGAAATCATCTACCAGTATGTAGGCGGACTCCGTGCCGGTATGGGTTATTGCGGTGCCAAAAATATCAAGGCCCTGCAGCAGGCTACATTTGTCAAAATCACCAATGCAGGCATGAAAGAAAGCCATGCACACGATATTGATATTACCAAAGAAGCTCCGAACTACAGCAGAAAATAAAACAAGACAGCAATACCTGCCCCTGTACAGCCGAAGTTTCTGTACAGGGGCATATTTTTTTACCGAAATTGAAAGAAATTTACCTGCGTGAAGAAACCAATACTTTTCGGAGTCAGCATACTCAGTGGTTTGCTCTTATGGGTTGGCTGGCCCGTATCTGAACTCAACTGGCTTTTATTCATCGCCTGGCTCCCACTATTATGGGTGGTTGATCAGTTGTCCAGTCGCAGTAGTGTTTTCGGGTATAGTTTTCTCACCATGCTTGTCTGGAACAGCGGCACTACCTGGTGGATGTGGAATTCCACCGATATAGGCTCCATAGCCGCCATACTCTTCAACAGCATGCTCATGTGTTTTCCCTGGTGGGCTTATGCAGGTTTCAGAAAATTGGGAAGAAATACAGGCTACCTCTCCCTCATCGCCTGCTGGATGTGTTTCGAATTCATCCATCTCAACTGGGAGCTGAGCTGGCCCTGGCTTACCCTGGGCAATGGATTTGCCATGCATACCAACTGGGTTCAGTGGTACGAATACACGGGTGTGGCAGGCGGCAGTTTATGGATACTCATTGTCAATATCATCCTGTATACCAGTTTTCGCAACCGGCAACAGGGACTCAACTGGCTTAAACCCCTGGTTATGGCAATCATCGGTATTGCCCTGCCCATGAGCCTATCCTATCTCATCAAACCAACAGTAACGAAGAAAAGCGAAGCCAACCTGGTAGTGGTACAACCCAATATTGATCCTTATGGCAAGTTCAATAACCAATCGGCTTCCGAACAGATCAATACTTTGCTGCAGCTTTCAGCCAATGCAATAGACAGTGCCACCCAACTGGTGATCTGGCCGGAAACAGCCATGAGTGTGAGTGAGTGGCAGGATGCCATACAACAAAACCCGTATTACCAGCCCATATTTGCTTTTTTGCAGCAACACCCGAAGCTCACCATTCTATCGGGTATTGAATCCTACAAAAATTATGGCCGGGATAAAGCAACACCTACAGCACGTGCTGCGGATAACGGCACCTATTACGATGCATTCAATGCAGCCGTTCAATTGCATGCCGGTGAGCCCATGCAGTTCTACAATAAAAGCAAACTGGTTCCCGGAGTAGAGTCCCTACCCTCTTTCCTCCGTTTTATGGCACCTTTGTTTGAACAGTTTGGCGGCACTACCGGTGGTTATGGCAAATCAGATTCTTCCCGTGTATTTCATTCCCCGGGCAGCGTCTATGCCACTGCACCGATCATTTGTTATGAAAGCGTATACGGAGCGTATGTAGGGTCTTATGTGAAACGCGGTGCCAATATCCTCACCATCATGACCAACGATGGCTGGTGGGGCAATACGGCGGGACACAGACAGCATTTACAATACGCAAGACTGCGGGCTATTGAAACCAGGCGCTGGGTGGCCAGAAGTGCCAATACCGGCATCTCCGCCATCATTGATCCTGCCGGTAATATACTGGCTACGGAATCCTGGAATAAAGCAGCAGCCATCCGTTACCCGGTACCTGTTACAGACGGGCTCAGTGTATATGTTCGTTTCGGCGACTACCTGTATCTGCTGGCAACAGTACTGACCGTGCTGCTGATACTTTTTCACTCATACAAAAAATATAGGCGTCCATCCAAACCTGTATCATGAATTCCGTAATAAGCCAACTGCAATACCGCATCTCCGGAAAAGGAGAACCACTCGTCTTATTACACGGATTCGGGGAAGACAGCCATATCTGGGATCAGCAGGTAGCAGCGCTGCAGGATATCGCACAGATCATCACACCCGAACTACCGGGCACCGGCCAGTCACCCCTGCCCCTGCTACCGGCAGGTACCCATCTCAGTATAGAACAAATGGCCGATGCGGTGTATGCATTACTCATGAGTTTGAATACCGGTCCCTGTACCCTGCTTGGTCACAGTATGGGTGGTTATATAACCCTTGCTTTTGCAGAAAAATATCCGCAGATGCTGCGAAGGTTCGGACTCATTCATTCCACCGCTTTTGCCGACAGTGAAGAAAAAAAACAAAACCGTTTACGCGGTATTGAAGTGATGGCACAATACGGTGGTCAGGCATTCCTCAAAACAACCATCCCCAATTTATTCGGTACCGATTTCAAAAAAGAACAACCCGATCGCATACAGGAACTGATCAATGCCGCAGCCGGTTTCGATACCCGCAGCCTTCAGGAATATTATTATGCCATGCGGGAGCGGCCCAACAGAACAGCCGTACTCAAAAGCAACCCCTTACCCGTTTTGTTCGTTCTGGGAACCGAAGATGTAGCCGCACCGCTGGACGATGTGTTGCAGCAAACGCACCTGCCATTATTATCGTATATTCATATACTGGATGGAGTCGGGCACATGGGTATGTGGGAAGCAACAGCAGCGGTTAACAGTTACATCAGGGCATTCATTCAGTCATAAACCCCTACGTATGTATGAAGAAATATTTCTTCATATTGCTTTGTGTGATCTGCGCATTACCCGTTGCAGCACGGCATGTGGCCGGAGGTGAACTTTTTTATGAATACCTGGGACCCGGTGCCACCACCGGATTCAGCAATTACCGCATTACGTTACGGTTGTTCCGCGATTGCGCTTCCACAGGACCACTGCTGGAAAATGAACAGGTGAACGTGGGCATTTACGAGAACGGCAACCTGGTAAATACGCTCAACCTGCCCCTGCTGGGATCGGTGGATCGCTTGAACCTGAATACCAATGCCATCCCCTGCCTGGTAGGCAACCCACTGGTTTGTTACCAGGTGGCTATTTATACCAATGTGATCTCCCTCTTTGATAACCAGATCGGATATACCCTGGCAAGACAAGGTTGCTGCCGGATCGACAATATCTCCAACCTCGCTGTCCGAACCAATGTGGGCAGTAATTACGTAACACAAATGCCCGGTTCCATCGTGCTCAAAGGCGGACACAACAGCAGTCCCCAATTCCGCGTGAAAGACACAGCACTGGTATGTTCCGATAAAAAATTCTTATTGGATTTCGGGGCAACCGATATCGATAAAGACTCACTCACATTTGCTTTCTGTGAAGGGTATGCCGCACCCAACGGCAGCAATAATGCACCGGTTCCCGTTACCATGAACCTCACACCACTGAATTACCTATCACCCTACAATGGCAGCAGCCCCCTGGGTCCGGGTGTAACCATCGACCGCAAAACCGGTATCATCAGCGGTATAGCACCCGGCGCCGGTCAGTATGTGGTTAGCGTTTGTATCACCGAATGGCGATCCGGTATTCCCATCAATGAACACCGGAAAGATTTTATCCTGAAAGTAGATGCCTGTGATCTTATCGAAGCAGACTTGCCTGACAGAACAGTGAAGTGCGATACCAATGTGGTGGCTTTTGAAAACGGTTCCACATCCTCATCCATTACTTCTTATCTCTGGGAATTTGGTGTTCCCGGATCACCCAATAATTTCTCCAATAATCCCAAACCCGTTTTCACTTATACCGATACCGGCCGTTATATCGCCAAACTTACGGTGACCGGTCCGGATGGTTGTGTGGGAACAGACAGTACCGAAGTCCTGGTATACCCCGGTTTTACACCGGCCATGACGATCAATGGTGCCTGTTTTCAAACGCCTTATCAATTCAATGACGCCACTTTCGCACGATATGGTACGGTGAACAGCTGGCGCTGGAATTTTGGAGATCCAAGCACCGATAAAGACAGTTCATTACTGCAGAACAATACCTACAAATATTCCGGTGGCGGTTTCAATGCCACCATCAACCTGGTTGTTGGCAGCAGCAAGGGTTGCCTGGATAGTGTACAGCAAACTGTTACCATTCGTGATAAACCTTTAATCAATCTACCTTTTCGCGATACGGTCATTTGCAGCAAGGATAGTTTACTGATCCCTGTATCGGGCTCTGGCAGTTTTACCTGGACGCCCAATAACAATACCATCCTTTTTGCCAATACCAGCAGACCGGTTGTATTTCCAAAAGATACCGCCCGCTATGTGGTTCGGTTAACCGATAATGGTTGTGTCAATACCGACACAGTAACTGTCAATGTAGTGCAATACATCACCGTACAACTCGGTC
>JAACZQ010000013.1 GCA_009996675.1 Chitinophagaceae bacterium | reverse complement strand
GATCAGGTCCCCATATTGCGGCGAATAATTCACTGCATCCATTGATCACATAAGGGTGATCGGGAAAGCCTTCCACTGCACTGACCATGCCCAGTACTTTGATCACACGTTTGATGCGGTTCAAGCTGCCTACATATTGCTGAATGGTTGCCAGCATCGCCAGCCCTACTTGTTTAGCTGCTTGCTTACCCGCTTCCTTATCCATATCCTTACCAACTGTGCCGGTAATCCAGCTGCCATCTTCTCGCAGCGTGCCATGTCCGGAGAGGTATAACATATTTCCTACTATCAGGCAGGGTTTATAAATACCCAAAGGCTCCGGAGCAGGAGGAAGGGTTAATTGTAATGCCTGGAATGCGGCATCGGGTTGAAGCGTTGACATATTGTGTTATGCTATTAATGAATGATACTGTTTAAAACCAATACACCAATGAGTCCGCCTACGGAAACAATACTCTCCATCATAGACCAGGACCGGAAAGTATCGGGGATACTGGTTTGAAAATATTCACGGAACATCCAGAATCCGGTGTCATTTACATGTGAGAGAAACAGGCTGCCTGCACCAATGGATAATACCATCAGGTTGGGATCTACACCGCTGGCGCTGATAACGGGTAATAGTACACCGGCAGAACTGAGTCCGGCTACCGTGGCCGACCCAATGCAGACCCGTATGAGTGCGGCCATGAGCCAGCCCAGTAACAGCGGAGGCATTTGCCATTGTACCAACCATTGGGCCAGGGCATTGCTGGCACCACTGCTGGTGAGCACCTGCTTCAATGCACCGGCACCGGCAAAAATCAATAAGAGCGGCGCTATTTCTTTTAAAGCTTCTGTACAGGCTTTCATGGAAACGGTAATGCGAAACCGACCGGAGCCATGCAGGAATAATAAGGAAGCCAGCAATGTTATAAGTAAAGCCATGGCCGGATCACCCAGCACCGTTGCCATTCCTGCCAGGCTTGTATTGCCCGGGAAGTATATAGGCAGCACTACCGATACAGCAATAAAGATCACAGGTAATAAAGCCATGCAAAAACTGATGACCGTACCGGGAGAGTGCTCTGCTGTTACAGCACTGCTGGTAAAACCGGGTAAGGGACTGGCCGGCAGGTGCTGAATGGTTTTGGCAAACAGGGGGCCGGCAATAATAATCACCGGAATGGCAATCGCTATGCCATACAGTAATGTTTTACCCAAACTGGCGCCCGTCATTTGCACCAATGCTACAGGTGATGGGTGTGGTGGTAAAAAGCCATGGGTAACGGAGAGTGCTGTGAGCAGGGGTAATGCTACATAGAGCAATGGTTTGCGGTATTGCGAAGCAACGGTATAAATGAGCGGCACCATCAGTAGAAAGCCTACATTGTAAAACAGCGGGATGCCAATGATGAAACCCGTTACCATCATAGCCCAGGCAATATGCCGCGTACCCGTCCAGCGCAACAAAGCATTGCTGATCTGCTGAGCGGCGCCGCTATCGGCCACCAGTTTCCCCAGCATGGCACCCAATGCCAGTACTATGGCCAGCGTGCCCAGTGTATCACCTGCACCCTGCTGTATGGCTTTAAGGATACCGTTGAAAGACATGCCCATACATAACCCACCGGTGATGGCAGTTAACAAAAATGCCAGGAATGGATGGAGTCGCAACCAGGCAATGAGTATGATGAGCAGCAGCAGGCAGCCAACAACCGAAACAAGCATCATGGTGAAGGTTTGATGAAGCTGTTTTAAAGTTAGGGATTAATAAGCTCTGTCGCATCACCCCCCTCGGTAATGCCGGATAATCAAAACTTTCTGTGTAGTCCGGGAGATGCCTGAAAAAAAAGCTAAATTCAGGCTCTGAGAACAACCAGCAACCATATGCAAATAGGAATCATCGGTTTGGGTAAAATGGGTTTTAACCTGGCGCTGAATCTGCGCGATAAAGGATATTCGGTAGTGGCACAGGACCTGAATACCGCATTCGTACAGGATGCCATACAGGAATCGGTTCATGCCGTACAAACCCTGCCAGAACTCACTGCTTTTTTCGAGGGACGCAAACATATCTGGTTAATGGTACCGGCCGGTCCGGTGGTTGATCAGGTATTGACAGAATTAGTACCATACCTGCAACCCGGTGATATCATCATCGATGGTGGTAATTCTTTTTACAAAGATTCGGTACGCAGGCATGATTGGCTTCAGGAAAAAGGCATACACTACCTCGATTGTGGTACCAGTGGTGGTACTTCCGGTGCCAGAAACGGGGCTTGTACTATGATTGGTGGTGACCGCACTGTATATGAAACCGTGGCCCGCTTATTCAACGATATCTCTGTACCCGGCGGCAGTCTGTACATCGGTGCATCGGGCAGTGGACATTTTACCAAAATGGTACACAATGGAATTGAATACGGCATGATGCAATCCATTGCAGAAGGATTTGAAGTAATGGAACATTCCGGGTATGCGATTAATTATGAACAGGTGGCCGGTTTGTTTAATCACGGATCGGTGATCAGGGGCTGGTTGATGGAATTAACACAACAGGCATTCCTGAAAGATCCGAAGCTCGCGGGGATCAAAGGAATCATGCATTCATCCGGTGAAGGTAAATGGACGCTGGAAACAGCCCTGGACATGGGTATACCCACACCGGTGATTGCACTATCTGTCATGATGCGATACCGCTCTCAGATGTCTGATACTTTTTCCGGAAAAGTAGTAGCTGCCCTACGGAATGAATTTGGTGGCCATGCTGTAGAAAAAGCAGATGACGTATAAAAATGCAGTATTATATCGGCATTGATATCGGCACTTCATCTACCAAAGCCGCGGTTGTTTTACCCGATGGCAGGATCATTGCCAGAACAGAAAAATCATATCCCCTGCAACACCCGCTGGAAGGGTGGGCAGAACTGGATCCTTATGCATTGTATGATGCCCTGCTCAGCTGTCTGCAGCAATTGTTGAGCCAGCAGGAAAATAAACCCGCTTTTATTGCATTCAGTGCGGCCATGCACGGATTGATTGCCGCAGATGCATCGGGTCGGGCCATAACACCCTGCATAACATGGGCAGATACGCGGGCCATTGGCCAGGCTGAACAGTTATTACAAACAGTTGGAAGCAGCTGGTACCAGACAACAGGTGTACCCATGCATCCCATGAATCCGGTGGCCAAAATAGCCTGGCTGCAGGAACAGCGTCCGGATCTGATACAAAAAACAGCCTGTTATTGCGATATCAAATCCTGGTTGTTGCTACAGCTTACCGGGAAAGCGGTGCTCGACAGTTCCTGTGCTTCTGCCATGGGGCTCCGTAATCTCAGCACCGGCAGTTGGGATGAAACAATTTGCGCAGCATTGGGTATCAAGCCATACCAGTTGCCGGAAATGGTATCAACCCAGGCCATTTTTTTTGTGCAACCAGCATCGCCTTTGTATCCGCTGATCCGGCAGGTGCCACTGGTAACAGGTGCCAGTGACGGGGCTTTATCCAATATTGGTTCGGGTGTAACCGGTACGGAAAGGGTATCGTTAACAATTGGTACCAGTGCTGCGGTACGAGTGATGGTACCGGGTACACACACCGATCGGGTGATGCGTACTTTCTGTTACCATGCAGGTGGCGATCAGTATATACAGGGAGGCGCTTCCAATAATGGTGGCATATTGTTGCAATGGCTGCGGCAGGATTTATTGCGGACTGATGTAAGCCTGGATCAATTGATTCCTATGGCGGCTGTGATACCTCCCGGAGCCGAGGGTTTGCTGGTATTGCCATACCTGCTGGGTGAAAGGGCGCCTATCTGGGATCCGCGTGCCACAGCATCCATACTGGGATTGCGGCAACAGCATGGGCAAGCACACCTGGTTAGGGCTGTACTGGAAAGTATCTGTTATAACTGTTACCAGATATTACAGGTTTTACAGGAACAATATCCCATCAAAGCCATACAGGCCAGCGGCGGCTTTACACAGGAACCATTCTGGTTACAAATGATGGCAGACATATCGGGCTTGCCGGTGCAGGTAAGTGATAGTGGTACCGATGCTGCACTCATGGGGGCAGTGATTACCGGTGCTGCTGCAACGGGTACCGATATCATACAGCCAGGCGATTTATTACCGGATCAGGAATACCTGCCGGATGGAACACGGCACCTGGTTTACCGGCAGGTATATGAACGCTTTCAGCAGTATATCCGCCATGGCTTGCAGTGTTGATAAGTAAAGGTTAAATGTGGACTTTTATCGCGCTTCATTGCAGTAATAGGCAGGGCAAATTCGGAACTTTAAGCAATAACCCTGTTAGATCGTATGATACCGCTTCCGTTGATCATACCGGAGAACAATCCATCCCTGCCACAGGAAACATTTGCACGGGTGGTGCGTGATCCTGCCACAGGACAAAGATCACTGCATGCCAATGCTTTTTTTGATGCAGGTGATATCCTTTGTTCCTTTGCCGCTTCTGCATTGCAGGAGCAGCCGGACTACCTCACATTGCAACTGAACGAGCATACACATATCTCGCTGAAACCCGATGTATTGCAGTTCACCAATCACAGTTGTGATCCGAATGTGTTTTTCGATACAACAGCTATGCAGGTAATAGCATTGCGCTCCATTCAGCCGGGTGATGAGATCAGTTTTTTCTATCCTTCCACTGAATGGAAGATGGCACAGCCCTTTCATTGTACATGCGGCGCAATCCGTTGTCTGGGATGGATCAGCGGAGCTGCCGATATTCCGCTTGCAGTGTTACAGCAATACCAGCTCACTGCATTCATCCGTTCACAACTGTCCAAACAGTCACTTTTATGATTCGTGGATTAGCCGATTATGTAGATACTGGTAAATGCAAGATCTGGGTACTGGCACCACAGGTGGAAACACAGGATCCCAATATTGATTATTACTACGATTTCTCCCAAAGTATTGCAGAATACACCAACACATTCCGCGAACTGGCATTGAACTGGGTATGGCAGCCGGTAACCATGGCTACCATGACGAATATTATACAAGCCATCCGGCTGGAACAGGAACAGCAGGATATTATTCCGATCGTTTTAAACCTCTGCGACGGCGATGAAGTAAATGGTTCTCCGGGTATCTCTGTTATTCACCTGCTGGAAGAACAACAACTGATCTATACTGGAGCCAATGCTTTCTTTTATGAGATCACCACTTCCAAAATACCTATGAAAACCGCATTTGATGCAGCAGGAGTGGCAACAGCTCCCTGGGCGGCCATACACCAGCCCGAAGCAAATCTGGAAGCGGTACTGGCAAAGACTGGTGTGCCAGTGATTGTAAAACCAGCCGTATCGGGGGGCAGCATGGGACTGGGTATCCGCAATGTGGTATCTGATCTGCCGGCCATGCGTCAATTGGTGCAGGACCTTTTTGGTGGTTATCGCGGATGGGATCTCACAACAGACGGACTCATTGCAGAACAGTTTATTACCGGACCGGAGTTTACTACCCTGATTGTAGGCGACAGCAGTAAACCGGAAGCATGTACCGTATACCAGGCTGTGGAAAGAGTTTTTCATGCGTCCCTGCCACCCAGGGAACGCTTTCTCTCATTTGATCGCTTGTGGGAAATTTATGAAGAAGAAACACCCATGCCTGCTGATGAAAACTTTTATGAATACCGGATTGCAGCTAAAACCTTGCAGGAACAAATCAGGCAACTAAGCCTGGATGCCTACTGCGCGGTTAGCGGGGTGGGGTATACCCGGGTTGATTTGCGGATGGATGAACAAACCGGAAAACTGATGGTGCTGGAAGTAAATGCGCAATGCGGACTGAGTGAAGATGAAGATTATACATCTATTGGTGCCATTCTGAAAGCCAGTCAAACCAGCTTCACCCATTTGATTACTGCCATATTAATAGATGCCTGTCAGCGTCATGCCCGTAAAATTTCACCAGCACACAGCTCGCTCACACATTAATGCATTTTTTCCTTATGTCTATTGCCGATAATACATCCTGGTGTCATGGTTTGAAGATTTGTGTATTACAACCAGATTACAGCACTACCGGGGTTGATTATAAAAACTATGATCCGCCGCGTGATATCAGCGCATTGTTACCTGGGGCACAAACCGATCATGTTTTGCTGAACAAACTCACAACCTACCGGCAACTCCGGGATCTGAAAGAAAAAGGATATGATATTTATGTGAATCTCTGCGAAGGCTATCTCGAATGGGAAGTGCCATCCATTGATGTGATCCATTGCCTGGATATACTGCAGCTGCCCTATACTGGTCCTACTGCCTTATTATACGATCCCGAAAAACCCCTGATGAAATATGTGGCATATACCGAGGGGATTACTACACCGGCACATACAGTGATACAGCGCGAAGATGACCTGCTCGAAGCCATGCAAATGGCATTCCCGCTGTTTGTGAAGCCCGCCAAAGCGGGTGATAGCCTGGGCATTGATCAGGATGCAGTGGTGTATACTGCGGAAGCGCTCAGGGCTAAAATACAAGCATTACTGCCGCTGTATAAAACACTGCTGGTGGAACAATATATTGCGGGCCGCGAGTTTACCGTATTGGTTGCAGGCGCAGCCGATGGCCGGGGGGTAAAAACCTATCAACCCATTGAATACCTTTTTCCGGAAGGGTTTGCGTTCAAGACCTATGCGCTTAAAACGTCGGAACTGCATCCCGATGCGAATGTGCCGGTAACAGATGCGGCGCTGGATGCGGCACTGCGCGATGCGGCTACCCGCATATTCCGCGGCTTCCAGGGACAGGGCTATGCACGCCTGGATTTCCGGATGGATGAAAAAGGCACACTCTATTTCCTGGAAATCAATTTTACCTGTTCTGTTTTTTATCCCGAAGGGTATGAAGGGTCAGCCGATCATATCCTGCGATTCGATCCTGCTGGACAGGCCGGATTCCTGGAACAAATTATCCGGGAAGGAATTTCCAGGCACTTACGCATGCAGCAGAAATACTATGTTAAAGGCAATGCCATCGCCGGATACGGGATCTATGCCAAAAAATCCATAATGCATAAAGAAGTGATTTTTATGGGTGAACAGCGCTCCCAGCGACTGGTTACCCGCAGGCAGGTGATGGAAAACTGGACTGATGTTGAAAAAGAAATCTTCCGCAAATATGCGTACCCGCTGAGCGATGAAGTATTTTTGCTCTGGGATTCAGATCCGGCAGCCTGGGCTCCTCAAAACCACAGTTGCCAACCCAATACTGCTTATGATGGTTTGAATGTGATTGCCCTCAGGCCCATTCAACCCGATGAGGAACTAACCCTCGACTATGCTGCGTTTTTAGACGAGCATATGGAGCCCTTTCCCTGCCAATGCGGCGCACCACAATGCAGGCAATGGATCACCGGTTTGCCCGGTAATTCAGTAACGAAAAGAGAAAACCTGCTGCGTCGTTAAACCAGGTATCGGATCATTTGTCCTACTACTGACCCATTTACCGAATCATATTACCTGTATCAAAAAACGGGAGGCAAGATTATGTTGCGTTGGAATGCTGTAAAACTATTGATCAAAAAACACCGGCTTCGGCTGTTGGTTACCTATGGGTTGTTTTCACTGGAAATGACAGGCTCTCTCCTGCGTCCTTTTTTCCTGGGTGTGGCGGTGAATGATCTGCTGCAGGGCAGTTATCGAGGATTGATCGGATTATCGGTGGTGCATTTTGTGTGGCTGGCCATCGGTACCCTGCGTCACCGGTATGATACCCGTACCTATTCTGCTTTGTATACGTCACTGGTCACAAATTTTCTCACCCGTCGTATGCAGTCCAGGGATGTATCCAAACTCAGTGCCCATTCCACCCTGTCGCGCGAATTTGTGGATTTCCTGGAGTTTGACCTGGTCTATATTATGGAAGCCGTGTACAATATACTGGGTTCAATGGTATTGCTGATGTTCTACCAATCGGCCGTAGTCTGGATCTGTATGGCCATCCTGCTCCCGGTGATGATTGTGAGTTATATCTATGCCAGAAAAATGCGGCGCTTAAACCGATTGAAAAATGATGAGCTGGAACAACAGGTAGATATCATTGCATCGGGCGACCGCTCTGCTATACAGAAACATTTCAATAATCTCCGTAAATGGCAGATACGCATCAGTGATCAGGAAGCCTGGAATTTTGGTGTGATGGAATTACTGGTGATGGTTGTGATTGTTTTATCGCTGCTCATTACCAACCATGTATCCGGTACAACCTTGCTGGCGGGTAATATTATTGGTATATACAATTATGTGCTGCGGTTTGTATCCGGACTGGATACCATACCCTATACCGTGGAAAGGGTAGCAACGCTGCAGGATATATTGCAGCGTATTCAGTTACAGACGGAAGATATACCGGATGCACCCGCACCCTCCCTGCAATTAATACCACAGCGCGAATCGGCTGCCTGAGAAAGGCCTTGAGATAAGCAGTAATATCAGTAACTTTAAAATGCTTATCCAAAGGACTTGCCTATGTCAACTTCACGCCGCAGCTTCCTCAGTACCGGTGCTGCACTGGCCGGCGGCAGCATACTGTCTTCCGCCCTGCCGGCAAATACATTCGCTATTTTCAACAAAACAATCATGCCGGGCGACCAGGTGAATATTGGTGCGATTGGTATTAATGGTATGGGCTGGTCCAATGTACAGGCTGCCCTCAAAGTGGCGGGTGTAAACCTGGCGGCCGTTTGTGATGTGGATGACAATGTAATCGGTCGCCGCATGGCAGAACTGGAAAAAAACAATATTCCCACTGCTTCCATCAAGCGCTATAAGGATTATCGCGCCTTACTGGATAATAAAGACATTGATGCAGTGATCATTGGTACACCTGATCACTGGCATGCACTGCAAATGATCCATGCCTGCCAGGCCGGGAAACAGGTATATGTAGAAAAACCAGTGGGCAATTCCATAGCCGAATGTAATGCCATGGTGGCGGCACAAAAAAAATATGGCAATATCGTACAGGCAGGACAGTGGCAGCGTAGTCAGCAGCATTTTACAGATGCTATTGCATTTGTACACAGCGGACAACTGGGCAATATCCGTACGGTGAAAGTCTGGTGTTACCTCGACTGGAAACAGCCGCTCACGGTGCAGCCGGATGCACCCGTACCACAGGGGGTGGATTATAATATGTGGCTTGGCCCTACCCGCAGGAGGCCCTTCAATCCCAATCGCTTTCATTTCACTTTCCGCTGGTTCTGGGATTATGCCGGGGGGTTAATGACCGACTGGGGTGTACACCTGCTCGATTATGCACTCATGGGTATGAAAGCCGGTACACCCAGATCAATTGCCACCGTGGGTGGTAAGTTCGCCAAACCCGATTCGGCCGATGAAACACCGGATACACTGATGGCTTTGTATGAATTCGACCATTTTAATATCGTATGGGACCATGCCGTGGGTATTGGTAATGGCAATTACAACAAAGACCATGGTATTGCTTTCATTGGTAATAACGGAACACTGGTACTGAACAGGAATGGATGGGAAGTGCTGGAAGAAAAAAAGAATGAGCCCCGTGTATCCAGGCCCTGGCAGAAATCGGTCGATAACGGACTGGATAAGCACTGGGAAAATTTCATAGCAGCCATTCGTTCGCACAACGCAGCTTCCCTGCATTGCCCTATAACCGAAGGTGCTAAAATTGCTACCCTGTCGCAGATGGGCAATATAGCTTACCGCAGCGGCCGGAAACTGGTATGGAATGCAGCGGCAGGCAGGTTTACGGATGAATCGGTGAACAAACAATACTTATCGGCGGCATACCATAACGGGTATATGCTTCCTAAAATATGATCGAAACAAACAGCAAAGCATACATATGAAAAAGCAATGGATCACAACGGCGCTGGGCGCAACAATGGTACTGGCAGTACAGGCACAGCCAAAATTGAATATGGACAGCCTGGTGAAAATGGCTGCCAAAACAGAAGTATGGGAACCGGTTCCTGCGAAAGTAACACCGAGTAAAACGGTAGGTGAAGCACCTTCCGATGCCATTGTATTATACAATGGCAAAGACCTCAGTCAATGGCAAAATAAAAAAGGAGGTTCACCAACCTGGAAAATAGAAAAAGATGGTACGCTTACTGTGGTGAAGGGAACCGGCGATATCGTAACCAAACAAGGCTTTGGCAGTTGCCAGTTACACATCGAGTGGCGCTCACCCGCGGCCATTGCCGGTGCAAGCCAGTCGCGCGGCAACAGTGGTATCTTTCTCATGGGACGTTATGAATTGCAGGTATTGGATTCTTATGATAATCCAACTTATGTAAACGGACAGGCAGGCAGTATCTACAAGCAACATATTCCGCTGGTGAATGCCAGCCGCAAACCTGGTGAGTGGCAGGCTTATGATATTGTATTTACTGCACCTACTTTTTTTGCAGACGGGCAATTGCAAACTCCGGCGCGTATTACGGTATTCCACAATGGGGTGCTGATACAAAACAATGCAGAGATCAAAGGCAATACGGAATGGATTGGCCCCTCTTCCTATAAATCCCACAACAGCAAAGAACCACTCGTTATACAGGATCATGGTATGGATGGTGGTAATCCGGTGAGTTTCCGCAATATCTGGATAAGAGAATTGTAATACACACTACCAGCAAAGACCTGCGATCAGCAGGTCTTTTTTTTACATGTCGCACTTATAAATCAGGTAATAATACGTATTGTACCGGGAGGTATTCTGGTCTTATATTGCAGCACAATCAGCAGCAATGGATGTTCAGTTATCACCGGAACAGGTATTACAGGAGATTTTTGGTTATCCGGCTTTCCGGAATAACCAGCAGGCCATTATTCAGCAGGTGATGGAGGGCAGGGATGCGTTGGTGCTGATGCCAACCGGTGGTGGAAAAAGTTTGTGTTACCAGGTGCCCGCTGTTTGCCTGCCGGGTGTAACCATTGTGGTGAGTCCCCTCATTGCCCTCATGAAAGATCAGGTAGATGCATTGAACCTCACCGGCGTACGCGCGGCTTATCTGAACAGTACACAACATGCTTCGGAGCAGACACAGATATTACGGGCGCTGGAACGAAAAGAGATCAAAATCCTGTACATGGCACCGGAGCGTTTGGTGGCTGATGGTATGGCATTTATCCAGTACCTGAAAAACACCGTACAGGTATCACTTTTTGCTATTGATGAAGCACATTGCATCAGTCAGTGGGGGCATGATTTCCGGCCTGAATACCGGGAGCTGCGTTGTTTGAAAGAACAGTTGCCCGATGTACCACTTATTGCGCTTACGGCAACGGCCGATGGTATCACCCGTAAAGATATTGCAGCACAACTGGGTTTGGTGTCCTGCAAGGTTTTTGAAAACAGTTTTAACCGTCCCAACCTAACCTACTACGTAAAGCCCAAATACCGTTACCAGCAGGAGCTGATCCATTACCTTGGCGCGCACCGGGATGATAGTGGTATTATTTATTGTTTGAGCCGGCAGGCTACGGAGAAATTAGCCGAAGAATTGTCAGGGGCCGGTTTTGCAGCTGCTGCTTATCATGCAGGTATGGACCGGCAGGAAAGAGAAAGCACACACGAACGATTTCTGAAAGACGAAATAAAAATTGTGGTGGCTACTATTGCTTTCGGTATGGGCATCAATAAGAGCAATGTACGTTTTGTCATACATGCCGATCTGCCCAAGAATATTGAAGGCTATTACCAGGAAACCGGTCGCGCCGGCCGAGATGGATTACCGGGGGATGTGATCCTGTTTTATGGACAGGGAGATTATTTTAAGCTGAAACAATTTGCGCAGGTAGCTGATAATCCGGAGCAGACTGCTATTCTGCTGAAAAAACTGGATGATATGGTTCGCTTTTGTGAAATCACGTCCTGCCGCCGTCAGTACCTCTTACAGTATTTTGGTGAACAGGCACCTGATCACTGTGGTAACTGCGATAACTGTCTTGAAGCGAAACAGCTGACCGATCAAACCGTAGCCGCACAAAAAATATTAAGCACTGTAACGCGCTTGCAGGAGCGGTTCGGACTGGGGTATGTGGTAGACGTATTACGCGGAAGCAAGAGCGAGAAGATACCGGAAAAACACCGGCAGCTGAGTGTATATGGTATTGGCAAAGACCTTTCAAAAGAAACATGGATCCATTATGGCAGGCAGTTGATAACACAGGCGTACCTGCAACTGAGCAATGATGCCTATCCTGTTCTGCGGCTCACGGAGAAAAGTAAAGCTGTTTTATTCCAGGGCGCCAAAGTATTGCTGAATAGCCAGCTGCCTGCACATATTGATAGTTCGGTAAAAATATACCAGCAGCTGGGTTTTGAAAAAGAGTTGCTACAGATTCTGAAGCAGGTGCGGTATGGTATTGCACAGGAGGAGCGGGTGCCACCTTATCTGGTACTTAGTGACAGTACTTTAATGGATATGGCTACTTATCTGCCCCTTTCTGCTACAGACCTGGAACGTATTTCGGGTTTTGGTATGTACAAAATTGAGCGGTATGGCCAGGCATTCCTGGAGAAAGTGCAGGATTACTGTAACCTGGAGGGACTGGATACGCGGATGGATCAGTTGCAGGTGCGGCCGGTCCGTAAAGTCAGGGTTCCGGTGCGGGAAGCGGATACGGAAACAAGGCAGCAGACCCTGCAATTGTATGAAAAGGGCCTGGATGTGGAGGCCATTGCTGCCACCAGGGGTCTTGCCACCAGTACCGTAGAAAACCATCTCTGTTATTATATCAGTACCGGCAAACTGGAAGTATCCCGTTTGGTCAACCGGCAAAAGCAAGAACTGATCCGGGCTGCCATTGCGCAGGTGGGTAAAGACAGTCTCCGTAAACTCAAAGATGTTTTACCGGACCAGGTCAGTTACGGTGATATACGCATGATACTGGCTGCAGCGCATCCTTAGCAGGTATAAATCGCGTATAAATTCACGTATAAATACTAGGGCTTTAGCCGGAGAAACAATCAACTTGCAGTGTAACCTTTAAAATAAACAAAAATGAGTAACTACACCCTACCTTCTGCGGGATCGCATGCCATCCCGTTAGAAGTTGCTGAAGTAATGACAGCCCGTTACCGGGCCAATTTGGATACGATTTTAGCAACAGAGTACCAGAACAGTGGCATTTTGTGTTATTCGGAAACGTTTAACCTGACCGACATTAATGCATTGATCCAACAAACCGGAGCTGCGGGTGTACGCGTTTATTATGGTATGCGGGAAGACCTGAGTGTACACGCTATTCTGGTGGCAGTTGATCAGGATGGAAAAGATATTGTTCGGATGGGGCCTCCGGGTAATGGTGAAGATGATGGAGAGATTGTAGAAGATGCACAGCGTTGCCCGCCCACTTGTACCATGCCTACATCACCCCTGAATTCCTGATATGAATTCAGGTGACTGGATATTTGTCATGAGCCTCAGTATCCTTCCGGCGGCATTGATCAGCGTCTGGCGGTTCCGGGCCATTTTACCTTCCTCCCGGCCATTTGTATATATGACATGGCTGGCCTTACTCAACGATGGGCTGAATAATATATTCACCTATCCTGGAAGAGCAAATGCCTGGAACAACAACCTGTACATCCTGCTGGAATGGATACTGCTGGCCTGGCAGATGCGGATCTGGTCGGGTCCCGGAAAGCACATCATCCGTTACCAGATCATTACCTGGGTCATTATTGCGGTATGGCTGGTGGATATGCTGTTCCTGGGTAATATCAACCGGTTCTCCGGTATTTTCCGGGTTTGTTATTCGTTTATGGTGGTGGTATTGGCCATCGATCGCATGAATCATGTGATCATTGGAAATCGTACACACTTGTTTACCAATGCGGTATTCCTGGTGAGTTATGGCTTGATTGTATTTTTCAGTTATCGGTTGCTCATAGAAATATTACTGGTACTGCACGTACATCAAACGCCACATTTTGGTATTGTGTTGTTCTGGGTGATGGCGTTCATCAATGTATTTTGTAATTTGTTATTCAGTATAGCTGCCCTATGCCTGCCGGAGAAAAAACGATTTATCTTACCCTGCTGATCGCCGTAGTGATCGTAGCCGTATTCCTGGTATTTTTTGTGATCACAATCATGAAATACCAGAAGAAATACCGCACCCTCTACCGGCAACTGCTTCGTGCGGAAATACAATCGGCCGAAAAAGAAAGACGCAGTATTGCAGCCGACCTGCACGACGATTTCGGACAGGTGCTCTCATTCATCCGTATACAGGTCAATCATATCCTCACCCCCGGAGGCACACACCCGGAACGGATACAGCAGGTAACCAGCAGTATCGATGATATGCTGATCCGTATGCGCAATATGGGCGAATCACTGGCACCGGATATCTTATCACGCAAGAGCTTCGACCGGGCAGCTGAACAATTACTCAACCGGATTGGTCAGCTGGGTGTTATAAAAATTACGCAGGACCTGCAGGGTGGTGATGCACTCATGGGTTATGAAAGATCCATACACCTTTTCCGCATCCTGCAGGAAATCGTTAATAACACACTAAAGCATGCTTCTGCAACCCGTTTATGGGTGCATACACATATCAAGGGTAAAAAATATTTCCTGACCACCAAGGACGATGGAAAAGGATTTGATCACCAAAAGCTGGATGAGATGAAAGCAGGGTCTGGCTTACGGAATATTCACAACAGGGTTGAACTGCTGGAAGGCGATATTTTTTTTGATACCGCACCGGATCAGGGCGTAAAATTTGAAATCATAATACCGCTGGCTTATGCGAAACGGTAAAATAAAAGTGATGATTGCCGATGACCACCGCATTTTCCGGGAAGGCCTTAAGCTTATATTGTCCGGTGATGACCAGATTGAAATCAAAGGAGAAGCTTCCAATGGAAAGGAATTACTCAGTGCTGTTCGCCAGCATGCGCCCGATGTCATCATCACCGATATAAAAATGCCGTTGGTTGATGGTGTAGAAGCCACCCGCAAACTTTGTCGATTCTATCCCGGCGCCCGGGTGATCGGCCTAACCAGTTTTGGGGATGATCACATGATCATTGATATGCTGGAAGCCGGTGCCATGGGTTTTCTGCTGAAAAATATTGTACACGAAGAACTGGTGGTAGCCATCCGTACCGTATACCAGCACCGGCCTTATTTCTCCGCAGAAATTACCGAAAAACTGTCGCGCATCATTGCCGGTCGCTATGTGGGCCGGAAAGAACAGCATATTACCCTCACCGAACTGGAAAAACAGATCATCCTGCTCATCTGTAAAGAATATACCAGCAAGGAAGTCGCCGATAAACTCAAAATGGGCAAAAGAACCGTGGAAAGCTATCGCATCCGTATCATGGATAAACTGGGCGCCAAAAGCGTAGCCGGTATCATTACTTATGCCATCCAGTCGGGACTCTACCGCCAGGACTGAGCCGCCCCGGAGGGCCGGAAAAGATAAAAAGGCCGGAAAAGGAGCGATTTGACTAATTTTTAACCACTTCCGTGCCGTCAATTCAGTTATTTTTGCCCCCTATTGCATTTATTTGGCGCAACTAACCAACACAATGAAAAAATCATTACTTCTGTTACTGGGCATTTCCATCGCATCGCTGGCATTGGCGCAGACCGAGAAAAAAGTTAAAAAAGACTGGAGCAAAATTGATATCACCAACCGTACAGCCGATCATTTCATGATCCAGTACGGAGGAGACAGCTGGACCAATCGTCCCGATAGTGTTCGAACCGGCAATGGTTTCAGCCGTCACTTCAATATCTACTTCATGGTAGATAAGCCCTTCAAAACCAATCCCCGCATGAGCATTGCCTATGGTGCCGGTATTGGTAGCAGCAATATCTTTTTCAATAATACCCGGGTGGATGTACGTTCCAATGCTTCCCGTCTGCCTTTTACCAGAGTAGACAGCGTAGACCATTTCAAGAAAAATAAAGTCACTACCATTTTCCTGGAAGTTCCCGTAGAACTGCGGTACTATTCCAATCCCGAAAACCCCGCCAAATCCTGGAAAGCAGCAATTGGTATGAAAGTGGGAACCCTGCTGAAATCTTATACCAAGAGTAAAAACCTGGTAAACAAAGCGGGCCAGACCATTTATGGCACTTCCTATGTGGAGAAAGAAAGCAGCAAACGCTTCTTCAACGGAACCATGCTGGCGTTAACCGGACGAATCGGCTATGGCATTATTTCTCTGGATGCGGGTTATACACTTACCTCGGTACTGAAAGACGGTACGGGGCCGAGTATGAAACGTTTTTCCCTGGGTATTACCATCAGCGGACTCTGATAGGCTCCCAGGCTAAAAGATATACCAAAAGCCCCGTATGCGTCCCATGCGGGGCTTTTGCTTGGCTGTCATCCTTACCTTTGCACCATAATTCTGCAAATTGATAGAGAAAAATCAAAAGATTAAAGAAGAGGAAAGGGCTGTGCTGGTGGGTCTGGTACAGCAGAATCAAACCCAGGAACAATTAACCGAGTACCTGGATGAACTGGCATTCCTGGCCGAAACGGCCGGGGCTATTGCCGTGAAACGCTTTACCCAGAAACTGCAGCACCCCGATAGCCGCACTTTTGTGGGTAAGGGTAAACTGGAGGAAATTAGGCAATACCTCAATGGAAGGGATATCAACCTGGTTATTTTCGATGATGAACTCACTGGCTCACAGATCACCAATATTGAAAAAGAACTGGGGGTAAAAACCATTGATCGGAGTGACCTGATCCTAGACATTTTTGCCCGCCGCGCCCGTACAGCCCAGGCCAAAGTACAGGTGGAACTGGCTCAATACCAATACCTCCTGCCCCGACTGAAAGGCATGTGGAAACACCTGGAGCGGCAAGGGGGCGGTATTGGTACCCGCGGACCGGGGGAAACAGAAATTGAAACCGACCGCCGGATTGTGAAAGACAAAATTGCCCTGCTGCGCAAAAGACTGGCAGAGATTGATAAACAGGCATTTACCCAACGAAAGGAAAGAGGAGAATTGATACGGGTATCACTGGTAGGTTATACCAATGTGGGCAAAAGCACCCTCATGAACCTACTGAGCAAGAGTGAAGTGTTTGCCGAAAACAAACTCTTCGCCACCCTCGATACCACCACCCGCAAAATTGTTTTTGAGAATACCCCCTTCCTGTTGAGTGATACGGTGGGATTCATCCGCAAACTGCCCCACCACCTGGTAGAAAGCTTTAAAAGCACGCTGGACGAAGTAAGGGAGGCAGATATTTTATTGCATGTGGTAGATGTTTCCCATCCCCAGTATGAGGAACAGATTGGGGTGGTGAATAAAACCCTGCAGGAATTAAAGGCATTTGAGAAACCCATCCTCACCATTTTCAATAAAATGGATCTCTATGAAGAGAGAACCTTTGATGAGTGGCTGGATGACCAGGTAAAACAGGAAATATTACTGGAATTGCGGGAGAAATGGGAAAGGGCTACCGAACACAACTGTGTATTTGTTTCGGCATTGGAGCGCAAGAATATTGATGCACTGCGTGAGCTCATCCTCAATAAAGTGCGCGACCTCTACCAGGTACGTTACCCCTATAAAACCCTGTATTATTAGCATGTTTTTCAATAAGGAACAGGTTTGGTACCGCCTCACCGATGCCCCGGACGCCCTGCCCTGGCAGGCCAATCAGATGTGCCTGGTAGAAGTGAATGGCAAAACCCTGACCCTGGCCCGTTATAACAATGCCTATTACGCATTTGCGCATAAATGTCCGCATGCCAGTGGTATCATGGCCGATGGATTCCTGGATGCCCAGGGACAGGTGGTTTGTCCCCTGCACCGGTACCGGTTCAATATACAGAACGGGAGAAATACCAGCGGGGAAGGCTATTACCTCAAGACCTATCCCCTGGAGAGCCGGGCCGATGGATTGTACATTTTATTATAGTTTGGGAGTGTTTTTTTGGATATAGATTTTGCCAGAATACATTTTTCCCTATTTTTGCTGCCCCGAAAGGGAATACTCCTCAGTAGCTCAGTTGGTTAGAGCATCTGACTGTTAATCAGAGGGTCACTGGTTCAAGTCCAGTCTGAGGAGCTTCGAAGCCCTCCGCACTAATCAAGCGGAGGGTTTTTTATTATGTCCTGGCAGGTATACATTTTGTATTCAGAAAAGTTGAGCCGCATCAGAGTCTTAGATACCAGCATCTCCCGCCTAATCAATAGCTAACCGCTATCCTATCCAGCCCTAACTCACCCCAACTCCTGCACCCTCAGCCAATCATTCATGAAATAAATACGACCCTTCATAAAAAACCCTGGCGGGAGTCAGATTTATTGTCTATTTTTTTATATACATTATGTCCTGCCCATTGTGACTGGCATAGGCAAAGCCTGTTTATGATTGGCTTTTTGCAAACCCTTAATCCTCTATCCATGCGACAAGTATTGGTCCTGCTCTGTTTTTTGTGGCATTCATTTTCTTTTGGTCAGGATAAGATTCAGGGCGACAGCCTCAATAGTCGGGTGTATGATACACTATCCATTACGGTTGGCAGCAACATCTATTTTCCCTTCTGTGGGGCCGTTTATACATTGCCCAGGGACTGTAATGGGAACCAGCCACCCAATTGCTGCATTTATGAAACATCGGTACAGAAAAACCAGAAACAGGCCGACTGGGGTTATGTGAGTTGTTACAATGGTTCCAGCTTTCACTGGTATTATACCAACTCCTTGGTCAATGCCGGCAATCAGCTGGAAGAAATGACCCGGCAAATCAAAAAACAGCACAAAACATATAAGGAGCAAAAGATAAAATGCCAGGTATTTGATACGGAAACCGAAGCACGGGTTTTGGAGCTGGAGTCATTACAGGGGCATAAGTCTTATCTGCTAGCCAGTTACGGAACCCATAACGGGTATTATTTTTATATTGAATACCGGTCTTCTGCAAAAATCGTTTCAACAGCAGATCTGCAACCAGTGTTCCGGCAGATTTTGCAGTTGAAATAAACCAGGTATTGGGTAAAAGGCTTTAGCAGATCCGCATGAGTAGTAATCATTGACGAGTCGCGAAGATGAAAAACTGTTTTTTATATTTTCTCCTGTCATTATTAATATTAGGAATCACACAAAGCTGTGGTCCCAGTGCGAGGTTGTATCGTTATGATGATAAAGACAAAGCGTATGCGGGTAAACTGACAGATTCTGTGTATATGGGCTTGAAAGCATACCTGTCGTCAACCACGGGCCAA
>JAACZQ010000012.1 GCA_009996675.1 Chitinophagaceae bacterium | reverse complement strand
AAAGGATACTATCATTATCAAGTATGACTATAACCATGAAACCTGCTGGGATATGCTGGACCTGAGACCCGATGATTATATTATGCCTTTTATCGCCAGCAACAAACAAAGGAAAGAACGAATTCAGAAGGCCAGGCCCCAGGTCTCCCTGTTTAATTTTCGGGAACCGGGGAATAAACTGAACAAAATAAAAAAATGGGATCATTCCATTATTGTGGATAGTTCTCAGCAGTTGTTGAATAGACTCTTCAAAGAACGTTGTACCTGTGGTAATTCCATACTGGTGATGCCGGATCAGCAATATGTTTTTATACGCTCCGATTCCCATGCAGAATTTTTTGATCTCCCACAAAGCAGGATTGAAGAACTGTTACGCGGGCGTCAACGGAAGATACCGGAATAGTTATGGAACCAGTGCGCATTACTGGTCAAATCACTGGATGGCAGGAGTAGGGTCAGCCACAGAAAGCACAGATGCGTACAGCCCTTGTTGGTCGCCTGACCAACAACAACCGGCAAAATAAAAATATTGAAATGCCGGAAGCAGTGTTAAAGGCTTTTTATGAATTTCATAATAAGTTATGATAAGTGTAGTTGTAAATGCCTGAAAGGTCAGGTTTATGATTCTGACAAGTTTGTATTTTTAGCTTGCAACGCAATTCGCGTTTATAAAAGCCATTAACCAAGGCCTGTGATCTTATGAAGCTATTGTATTTACTTTCCCTTTTGTTATACACTACAACCATAGGCTTTTCACAAGAGATTCCTGTTCCGGTAAACTATTCTATTATTGGCAAAGCCTCCGGAGATTTGGATAAAGATGGTGTGGAGGAACTGGTGGTGGCGTATAATACGTCCAATCATGAAGAGAAAATTAACGACGGTGTTCCGCGGGAATTGATTATTTACAAAAAAACAAATGGCCAATGGATTGTATGGCAAAAGTCTATGCAAGCCTTGTACGGCAGTCGCGACGGCGGTATGATGGGAGATCCGTTCAGTGGTATTTCAGTTCAAAAAGGGGTTTTGCATATTTCCCAGGATGGCGGCAGTAGCTGGAAGTGGTCACGAACAGACAAATACCGTTACGACGGTAAAGCATTTAAGCTAATAGGATTTGTAAGTAATTATGGTAAGCCCTGTGAATATTGGGAAGAAATTGATTTTAATTTGATTACGGGTAAAGTGGTTGTAAAAAAAGAATCGGAGGATTGCGAAAAGGGAGGCCAGGAAGTGTATAAACGACAAAAAGAGATCTTTTTTAAAAAGGGATTCAACATTAATCTGCAAAATAGGGCGGCTAAAGAAATAAAGATTCTCAGCCCAAAATATGGCTTTGAAATTTATGTTGCAATCAAAAATGAGTGATCCAGACTTGTTTTGATTTACATGCACTACGCTATCCTCTCCCACACAAACTATTGTTATTCTGCCCTGGCTTCCGTATTTTGGTTATCAGTTGCATGATCTTTCACCTACCATACCAAAGAATTCTCCGCATGAACAAATTACTGTTTTGTCTCCTGATCCCCGTTCTGTCGTTTGCCCAGGTCGACAGCACCGATATTATTGTGAAGCAAATGATGGAGAAGCAAAAAATTGTGGGGCTTTCGCTGGCGGTCATCAAAAATGGGAAAACGATTACCAATAAGGGTTATGGATGGGCCAATGTTGAATTACAGGTACCCGTCAATGCCGAAACAGTTATCCGGCTGGGTTCGGTGAGTAAGCAGTTTTTCAGCACTGCTATTCTGAAATTAATGGAAGAGGGAAAGCTTCGCATAGAAGATCCGGTACATACTTATTTCCCGGATGCACCGGAAGCGTGGCGACCGATTACCCTCAAACACCTGATGTCACATACGTCCGGACTACCACGCGAAGCACCGGGATACGATAATTTCAAAATCCAGCCCGATATAGAAGTGATCCGGTCTGCCTATAAACTACCCCTTGTTTTTAAAACCGGTGAGAAATACCAGTATTGCAATCTTGCTTATTTTATGCTGGCAGAAATCATCACACAGGTAAGCGGTATGCCCTGGCAGGATTATATTCACCAGGCTTTATTTGTACCGGCAGGTATGCAACATAGTTACCTCACCGATTTTTACCGGATCATACCCAACCGCGCCAACGGATATATGCACCAAAAAGATACCCTGATCAATGCTACGTCCATGTTTGCCATAAGACCCAGCGGCGGTTTTCTGTCAACCTCATCCGACATGATCCGATGGGAGAAAGTAATCCGGGAAAAGAAAATAATTCTGCGCAAAGAGAACTGGGAACAATTATGGCAACCTGTTATCAAAACATCCGATAAGGCCGACGCAAAAGAATATTATGGCTTTGGCTGGTTTGTAGAAGAATACAAAGGGCATAAACTGATTCAACATGGTGGTGCCAATATTGGTTTCAGGTCTGTATTCGCACATTTTGTGAATGATGGGCTTTCCATTATTATTCTCACCAATACAGACGAAGCCAACCCACGCAGTATTGCGAATGCCCTGGCCGATTATTATTTCAGGAAATAAAAAGTGCCTATCCCTTTTTCACGTATTTGGTCAGGATAACAATGGTCTGGTCATTGATTTTCCCCTCGATATGTTCGGTATTATCGGGCACCAGGCGAATCTTTTTTACTACAGTTCCCTTGGCGGCCGAAAAACTGGTTCCCTTTACATTCAGGGCCTGGGTAAGTACTACGGTATCGCCGTTTTCCAATGTATTGCCAAAAGCATCTTTGTGTCCTTCTGCTGTTTCAAAAGCGCTTAATGCCCACTGAATAATATTTTCATCCAGTTCAACGGAGTTAATAACATCCAGTGCCCAGTCCTCGTTCTTGTTTTCGTGCAGAATCCGGTAGCTCAAAGCCTGTACACTGGGCTCCTGGCTCCAGATACTGCCCTCTACACATCTCCAGTATGGTCCTTGCTCGCCCTGGCGCATGTTGGTCAGACAGGTTTCACATACAGCAACCTGGTTTTCGATCGATTCTTCTGTACGCGGACTTACCAGGTATGCTGTTGTTGCGGTAAGGGTATTACACAGTTCGCATAAACCCTGGTTTCTTTCGCTTAGTTTGGTGTGAATCGACATGCTGTTGTTTATTTGCCGCAAAGGTAATCATTCGCAGCACCTTCATGACTACTATTTACAAGTGCAGCCAGTTCTTGGTCTTTTATTTGTAGTCAACTACTACGGATATTAAAATGGAACAGCATTATGCGGTGCTTTACCTGGCTTGGTTGCTGTGAACAGTTTTTTGTATATTAAAGTTCAAAAAATGGGAAATGTATGCAGAGACAGCATGCAACGGACTGAAAGAACGAGTAATACTGCTGCAAACAAACAATATGCTTACTGCCAAAAATCTTTTGTACAAAGCACTGGATTACGGGACTTTCTGGAATAGTTCCCGGAAAATGAAACAATCCCCACCTGCCAAAGCAAGGGAACAACAGCTTAATGCATTGTTCAAAGCTTTTCAGATTTCCCGGGCAAGTGGGCTCAAGCATGAAGTAGCTCCTGTGGGCCCCGATCGGGTAATCACGCGATCTTATTATCTGCAGTCCGGAAACAAAGAACCACTGGAGCGACAGGACTATATCAAAAGACTCAGCGATATTGAATATTTCGCTACCGGGGAGTTTCTCAACGACAGGGATCAAAGTAAGTATGAAGACACGATAAACCCCATACTTACAGCACTGCGGACAGTCGGACCGGAGCCAATGGCGGTTGGTGAACGGCAACCCATGAACCTGGTATATATTTTTCATACTTTGTATACGCACAGACAAATCCTGTTCAGCAGTTGCGAATCGGATTTTCTGCAAATGAGACATCCTGCAGCCCGGATAGTGGAAGAGCTGTATTGTCAACGGATAAAACACAATAATGCGCAGGCTATCCGGGAGGGATGTGCTGAAATAGACGATATCCTTTGTCACTTAATTGATCCGGATCACCGATCTTTTACGGAAGCAGAAATCCAGTTCCCGGTATGGGATATCCAGGCGTTGGACCTGAACTGGTATCAGCAGGAGTATACAATAATAAAATAATAGTCATGGAAAAAAGACCCGTTTTGAAACTGACGCTTTCTCCGCTGGACAGGAACCTGGAGTTTGCCGGGAAATTACTGTTGGCAGCCATCTGGTTGCTCACACTCTATGCTTTACTGAAACTACCCGTGACCATTCCCATTCATTTCAATGCTTCGGGGCAGGCCGACAGGTATGGCAATAAATTAACCCTGCTCTTCCTGCCGGTGCTGGCCACGGTTATTTATGTAGGATTTACTTACCTGAACCGGTACCCGCATATTTTCAACTACCTGACAACCATTACTGCAGCGAATGCCGAAAAACAGTATACCATCGCTACGCGGATGCTGCGATTTTTGAAACTGGCCATACTGGTTATTTTCATCATCATTATTCTTTTTATTTACTTAACCGTAATTGGTGTGACGAACGGGTTGGGTGTTTGGTTCCTGCCGCTTACGTTTGCGTTGTTATTGGTGCCCACTGTTATAGGAATCATGCAATCGTTGAACAAAGGAGAGAAAAGGGATGGGAAATAAAAATATAAGTCCCCTCAATATCCTGCAAAACGAATGAATCAGTCATTGCTGACATTTTCACCGTATTCGGCACCTGGTAATCTATTATTTTGATCTTATGCAGGCAATTGTTATTGAACCATATACAGACCAATACAAAGAAGATGTAGCCGCTTTAATCATTGGTATTCAGCAAATAGAGTTTGGTATACCTATTACTTTAGCTATGCAACCTGATTTAGCAAGCATTCCTGAATATTATCAGGTTAATGCCGGGAACTTTTGGATTGCCAGGTCAGGAGCAACAGTCGTAGGTACGGTTGCTTTGTTGGATATTGGCAATAACCGAGGGGCACTTCGTAAAATGTTTGTGCATCCGCAATACCGGGGTAAAACTGCAGGTACGGCTCAGTCCTTATTAATGCAGCTAATAGATTGGTCTCGGGAGCAGCATATCCGGGAAGTGTTTTTGGGAACAACAGCAAAATTTACTGCAGCACAAAGATTTTATGAAAAGAATGGGTTTGTTGAAATAGAGCAGACATCGCTTCCGTCCGGTTTTCCCATTATGTCTGTTGATGTAAAATTTTATAAACTGGTCCTCCATAACTGATCACATCATCTGTACGAAATGCGTTGATACGGTTAGAAAACAAACCATAAATTTAGAGACGAAATATTGAGGCGCAATCCAATAGTGGCGTACGATTTATGAGGCTTTTGCAAAAAAATTAAATATTACTAATACCATGCATCGCATTATCCTGGGTTTATTTTTATTAGCCAGTTTTAGCAGTCTAATGGCACAGTCATCCAACCCCAAACTCAGGATCAGGCATTTGTCGGGTGATTTTTATATCTATACCACATATAACACCTATGAAAACGAGCAGGTGCCAGCTCATGGTATGTATGTAGTAACCGGCAAGGGTGTTATGTTGTTCGATACCCCCTGGGACACAACGCAATTCCAGCCCCTGCTCGACAGCATACAAGTAAGGCACGGGAAAACAGTTACCATGTGTATAGCTACTCACTGGCATGGCGACAGAACGGCGGGGCTTGACTATTACAGGCAGCGGGGAATCAGCACTTATACCACGGAACTTACCGATGCATTGAGCAAAAAGAATAAACAAAAGCGGGCTGAATTTTTAATAAAAAACGATACAACATTCCATATCGGGCCCTACCAATTTGAAACCTATTATCCAGGGGAAGGTCATACGGCTGATAATATTGTTGTCTGGTTCCCGAAAGAAAAAATACTTTATGCCGGTTGCCTGGTTAAAGGGGTTGATGCGAGGAACCTGGGTTACCTGGGTGATGCGAATGTAAAAGAGTATGCAACCACCCTCAAAAAGGTACAACAGCAATACAAGTCTCCGAAAGTGATCATCCTGTCGCACAGCGACTGGCATAATATCAATTCCCTGAAACACTCCATTCAACTGGCGGAAGCGCTGCGGAACAGAAACCACGAGAAGCATCACTGATCAATAAACAACAGAGTATACGGTTTTGTCATTGTAGTGTAATCAATTTGGCACCGGCAGAAATAATATAGTATGATCGCGGAACAGTTGTACTTTTAGTAAGCATTGTCAGGACAGGCATAATCAGGGGCACTCATATTCCAACGCGTTTAGCTGTCATGGCATATGATCATCTACACCAAACCAGGATAACAATGAACCGTCATGATTTTCTCAAAGCAGGCTCACTGGCCGGAATGGCAGCCGTTATCGGAACAGGTAACGCATTCGGTCAAAACCTCACCAACAATGAAATGGATAAGCTGGTAGATGCGAACGGCAATTTTGTGTTGCAACCACTACCCTATTCCGAAAATTTCCTGGAGCCTTATATGGATGCGGAGACCCTGCATTTACATTATACTTTTCATCATGGTGGGGCTACCAAAGCAGCCAATACCGATCTTACCAAAATCAGGGAAGCCCTGAACAGCAATAACCTTGAAACGGTTGATTACTGGACCAAAAAATTATCCTATCACCTGTCGTCACATATCCTACATAGCATTTTCTGGACGAACCTGACCAATAAAACATCGGACCCTTCCGGGGCATTACTACGAAAGATTGAAACGGATTTCGGCTCTTATGATAAACTGAAAAGCTATCTGGTTAAGACTTCGAAGGATATCGATGGAAATGGCTGGGGTATTCTCGGCTACCAGCCTTATACCAATAAACTTACCATCCTGCAGTGTGAGAATCATGAAAAACTAACCCAATGGGGTGTAATTCCTTTGCTGGTTATTGATGTTTGGGAACATTCTTACTACTTAAAATACCGGAACAAACGGGCTGATTTTGTGGATGCGATGTTTAAAATCATCAACTGGGATAACGTAGCAGACCGTATGAACAACGCACTCAAACTTACCAGCTGATACCGTAACGCTGCCCGGATCATTGGCTTATTTTGTTGCAATTTCAGGCTTCTAAAAGCCCGTCTGCTTCAACAGGATTCGCAGGAAAGACTTTCTTGCCGTATCTTAATAGAAAACAGATCTATGCCAAGAATCAAGATACTGGCGACACTCTTAGCCTGCCTGGGTTTTTATCAGTCAATGGCCAGTGCGGATACCCTGGCTATACCCAAGGATTTTAAAAATCTGGTGGGTTGCTGGGCTGGTTCGATCACGTATCTCGATTATACTTCCAATAAACCTTTTTCAATGCCTGCTGCCATGAAGGTGAAAGATTTTGGCAACAGCAGCCATATTATCTATGCCATGAGTTATCCCAAAGAGCCATCAGCTAATTCGGTAGATACACTTATGATTACAGAAAACGGCAGATCTCTCAATCATGAGATCATCGTCATCCGGCAACCTTATGGCAATGACAGCCTGTTGCTGGTAACAGAAGTTTCAGGCATAGATGGAAATGATCACCAACCCGCCCTTATCCGGCATTCCTATCTGCTGGGCCGGAACAGTTATTCCGTTAAAAAAGAAGTACAGTTTACCGGGCAAACGCGCTGGATTCTGCGGAATGAATACCGCTTTACCCGGGTGAAAGACTGTAATTAATCTCCCTTACATATCGCTGTTACTACTCTTGTAGTTGATCTGACCTGCTGCTTGCATATATGCGGGTAATTGTATTGATTTGTAGCTACAATTGCCTTTTATGCAAAATACCAGGGTTTTTAAGATGTCATTCGCAAGTGTTTATCCGCATTATGTTCGGAAAGCGGAGAAAAAAGGCCGTACCAGGGAGGAGCTGGATACGATCATCTGCTGGCTTACGGGATATGACCAGCAGACCCTGCAAAAACAGATGGATAAACAAGTGGATTTTGAGACTTTTTTTGCCGAAGCGCCGCAACTGAACCCCAATGTAACCAAGATCACCGGCGTGATCTGTGGTTACCGCGTTGAGGAGATTGAAGATAAGTTAATGCAAAAAATCCGCTACCTGGATAAGCTGGTAGATGAACTGGCCAAGGGGCGTTCCATGGATAAGATTCTCCGTACTTAGTAATAGGCATACCCGAACATCCGGGTACTGCACAGTAATATCTTCCTGTTTTCGAATTGCGAAACCTTTTTCCTGCTCACATATTCATGTGTTGCGCGGGCCTGTGGCTGTTTATAGTTTTGATGCTGTATTAAAACTAAACAGATGAAAGCCATAGTGATTGGTACCGGCCGAATGGGCAAAGCCATTGTAAAAGTGCTGGCAGAAGCTTATCCGGGCGAGATCGGATTGTATAGTCGCGACCAGGAGAAAGCTGCTTCGCTGATCCGTTCCTTAGAGGTAAATGCCATTGCTGTTACTGCAGCACAACAGTTCGAGGCTCCCATAATTATTCATACGCTCTGGTACAAAGATGTATTACCCTGGGTGGTTCTGCACCGGGAAGCGCTGGCCGGTAAAATTCTGGTTGATATTACCAATCCGTTTAATGATGATTTCACTGATTTTGTAACGGATTACAATACTTCTTCTGCGGAGGAGATTCAAAAATTGGTACCTGATACGGCTGTTGCAGGCGCTTTTAAAAATACTTACTGGGTAGTATTTGACCAGCCAGAATACAATGGTATCCAGAGTGATATTTATGTTACGGCCAATGCAGATACGATTCGTTCGCAGGTGATGGCGTTCTTACAGCCCATTCCATTCCGGATTTTTGATGCGGGTGTACTGCGCAATAACCGGACAATTGAGCGCATGACTTTGCTGGAAAAAGAACTGGCTCAGAAAGCCGGTAACCATCCCAGGGTCTCTTTTCACCTCTGGGGTGTTGATGCGCGATAGCTCGGCTTTTTACAAGGATTCCGTATACTTCCGGAAATTTTCCAGTATGGCCATCCAGCCATCTCTCTGCATCTCAATCGGGTTCATAGATTCTGGGTCGAAGGTTTCAGTAACCAGCACGCCCTCAGGAGTCGCTTCAAATACAACTTTCATTTTGCGGCCGTCTCCCATGGTGCTGGCAATAGTTTTGCCTTGAATAATTTCATCATGGGTGCCCATAAATTCAAAACTAAAAGAACCGTCTTTTGCAGCCATCGTAGCGGAGAAAATACCGCCCACCCGCAGGTCGTTGGTTGCTGCAGGACAATGCCAGGTATCTATGGCAAAATTCCAGTGTACAATATGTACGGGGTCAGTCCAGCTGGTCCAGACTTTATCCAAACTGGCATTAACGGTGGTTTGTATGGTAATAGGTTCCATGCTTCTTTAAATATACCGGATTATATTGTATGGTCCTGGTTTTTGAATTCAATTTTTTTCCGGGAGGGTATATGCCACATGGCATAAGCAAACAGGATATTGGCGATACAGTTGATGTATCCCATAATATTAAAAATGGTATTACCGAAAGAATCCGCGCCGGTGAGCCTGAGTGCATACAGTATTTCCAGTATGCCCTTATAGGTGAAGTACAAAACCATCGCGCCACCAATGATGACACGGGAGTTGCGGTAATATTTTTCTTTGGACGCAATCAGTGAAGCGGCAATTGCGTCTATGGCCATGGAAGCCAGTGCAAACGAATAACAGATGCGGAAGATACTGGTGAACTGATGTATACTGCCAAATACCAGTGTGTCGGCCACCCATACCAGTGATATAATGATGCAAATGCCAATGTATAGCTTCTTTTTTTGTGCACTTGTCTGCCAGTTACAAAAAAGGCAAACCAGCAGAATCCATTCCAGCAATACATAAATATTGTTATTCATGGCTGTATCCTGGCTCAGGTAAAATATGCGGAAACTGCTGATAAATTCTGCCAGGAGACCCAGGGTATGTATCCATACAAAGGGATGAAACCGGGGATCCATTTTTTTATAACGCGCCCATCCAATGAATACAGCGGGCGCTATGCTGTAGGCCATAAGGGTAAACAACGGATCTGACATGTCTCTATTTATTTCACTTCTCTGCGGCTGTTTCTGCCTACTGCGTAATGGGGTTTTAGTTCATTATATATTCGATCGAAGGGCTCATTACCGGATATGGCTGCTGTTCTTGAATTATGAAAATACGCACGGGTCTGTTTCAGTATTTCATTACCCAGTAGCAGTTTGGCATCTTCCATACGTGTTTGCACTTCTTGCAGCTCTTCCAGCAGTTCACTATATTGTTTGTACAATTGTACGTAATTGTTACACACAGTCACATCTACATACGATGGTACCGTGTTGGGATTTTTACGCATGTTTTGTACGGCCTTTTCTACAAACTCCCTTTTTTTATCGTTCAGCTTAAACATACTTCTTCTTTCTGTAGGTTTCAGCCTGATATTCTGCGGAAGCATATTTCTCAAACCAGCGATATGCTGTTTGATAGACATAAGTTCTGATCCCACGAAACTTCTGAAAGAGGCCATGGTCTTGGGTTTTCTTTCATAACGTCTGTTTAAATTAGAAAATTGCTTATTCTGCTTTCTTTTTCAGGGTTTCATATTCCCGTAACAGTGTTTTTAGTTGTGCTGCTGCTTCCTGAACGGCTTTAACCGCCTGGGTTGTCGGCGGCATATCGGTATCCTGGAGGATATTCAGCAATGTGCCGAAACTGTTTTCCAGGCGGCTGAAGCTTATATCCTGACTGCCCCTGGGCGTTGTTTCCAGGGCGGCAAGCGCTTTATCTGTGGCTGCCTGGCTGGTATTGCCCTTCAGTTTATTGCGTATAGCGGCGATGGATTCCAGGGTTGCTTTAGCCTGTTGTTTGCCTTCGTAACAAATCATCGACAGGTCATACTGTTGTTTTAATGCAACTGCAGATGTTTTTACACGCGGGTCCATATTAATACGCAGGGGTTGTGTGAAAGATTGTCCGTCTACCGTAAGCTTAACAGTATAATTCCCGGGCATAACCCATGGTGATGTGGGATCGGGCGCCGTATTCTGGTATACGGCAGCAATGGGATAACTGGGTGGCTCATTGAAGGGGGTATAATGCATATCCCATACAAAGCGGTGGGAACCTTTACTGGCACCTAATATTTGCTGCGGTCTGATCCAGTACAGGGGGATATTGACTGCCGGAATCGGATAGGGTTTATCAAGACTGCTGAACCTGCGAACCAGTTTACCGGTAGCATCCAATATTTCCAGTACAACTTCCTGTTGCGCCGCTTCTTTCAGGTAATAGTTGATGATGGCGCCGTCGGGTGGATTTTCTCCTGCCGGTTCTTCTTGCGGCATGGGGGTATCGGTATACAGGTTCCAGCGAACACGCCAGCTTTGCTGTGGTTTGTATAAGACTACTGGACCAGCTGCGAGACTGGCATTCAGTTGCCTCAGGGGTGTGATATCATCCAGTATCCAAAAACCGCGGCCATGGGTGCCAACTACAATATCATCCTTGCTGATCACCAGGTCACGGATGGAAGTAGCGGGCATATTCAGTCGCAGTGATTGCCAGTTCGCGCCTTCGTCGAAGGAAACATAAACAGCGTTTTCGGAACCGGCATACAACATTCCTTTTCGCACAGGGTCTTCCCGAACGGCGTTGATGGGTTCATTGGGTAAGCCGCTTACAATTTCTTTCCAGGTTTTGCCACCATCATTGGTTTTATAGATATGTGGCCGCATGTCATCGCAACGGATACGGTTTACGGCAGCATAAGCTGTATTGGGATCGGTGTGACTGGCTTCCATGAGCGATACTTTACTCCAGGAAGTAATGTCGGGTGGTGTTACATTTTTCCAGGTTTTACCACCATCGCGGGTTACCTGTATCAATCCATCATCGGTACCGGCCCAAATGGTATTGATGTCTATAAAAGAGGGGGCAATGGTATATACAACCCCACGCTGGGGCATTTTTTTCAGCTCATCGCTGGTATATACGCCCACACTTTCAGGAATATCCCAGGTAGTACGGGTGAGATCGGGGCTGATCTGTTGCCAGCTATTGCCACCATCACGGGTTTTGAAAATAACATTGCCCGCGAAGAACAATGTCTTCGGATCAACGGGTGAAAACAGTACGGGAGCTGTACGCAGGAAACGGAACTTACCACTGCGTACGGCTTCGGGTGCAATATTCTGTACCTGCCCTGTTCTTTTGTCGAAACGGGTGATCTTACCACCATAAATAATATTGGGGTCGAGTGGATCGGCTGCTACATAACCGTATTCTTCCACACCCACAGGATGCCATTCACGGATGGTGATCTGTCCGTCGTTACCACGCGAGGGCATACCCACGGATCCGCTTTCCTGCTGGCCGCCATAGACATTATAGGGGAAGGCATTATCTACACTCACATGATAAAACTGTGCGGTAGACTGGTTATACCAGGACGAGAATGTTTCACCGCCATTCACGGTAATGATAGCACCCTGATCGCTGGCAATGAGAATGATTTTTGGATTCTTGGGGTTGATCCAGATGCGGTGATAATCATCACCACCCGGTGCGCCCCGGAATGCAGTCCAGTTTTTACCGCCATCAACCGATTTCCAGGTAACCACATTGGCGCTGTATACGATATCTGCATTCAGCGGATCGGCTTTGAGTTCGGCAAAATCGCTGGCACGTCCATAGAATCGGTTATCGGTGGTAAGCAGGGTCCAGCTGCTGCCGCCATCATCGCTGCGGTAGATACCACCTTTTCCGGCGGGTGCATCTACGGTTGCATATAAGCGTTTGTTATTCGAAGGAGCGATACAAAAACCAATGCGACCCAGTCCCTGATCGGTACCGGGTAATCCTTTGGTGAGTTTGGTCCAGGTAGTACCGCCATCGGTTGACTTGAATAAACCACTTTCTTTTCCATTCCAGGCACCGTTTTCCCAGGGTCCCTGTCTGCCTGCCCATAAACTGGCATAAATGGTATTGGGGTCGGAGGGATCAATACTTACCTGTATGGCGCCTGTATTTTCATCTTTATACAATACGCGCTCCCAGCTTTGTCCGCCATTGAGGGAGCGGTATACACCTCTTTCGGTATTGGGTCCGTACGGATGTCCCAGCGCAGCAACAAAAATGCGGTCGGGGTTTTTGCTGTCCACCGCCATACCGCCGATCTGCTGGGCATCACGCAGGCCCATGTTTTTCCAGGTCTTGCCGCCATCGGTTGATTTGTAAATACCATCACCTACGGAGAGATCGGGGCGTTGTAACCCTTCGCCACTGCCGGCATAAATAATATCGGGATTGGATTCTGCAATGGCGATGTCGCCAATGGAACCGGTGGGTTGATCATCAAACAGGGGCTTCCAGGTACGGCCATAATCGGTTGTCTTCCATACACCACCATTGTTTACGCCAATGAAAAAAACATTGGGTTGATCGGGGATACCAATAGCGCCTACGGTCCTGCCTCCGCGAAAGGGACCAATATTGCGCCAGCGCATACTGTTATATAATTCAGGGGCATACTGTTGGGCTGTTCCCATCAGGAAGAACAGGGCGAACAGCAGGGTTGCTGTTGTTTTTTTCATAACCGGTGGTTTTGGATGTGTGAAGAGAACTACTAATATACTGATTCGTTCTGCAAGATCCGCCACCGGTTCCCGGGATTTCTATCAGGCTTTCCTGTTCACCAGCCAGGCGCCGCCAATGAGCATGAGTACACCCAATACCTTGGCCCAGTTGATCGGACTTTGTTTGAAGCCAAATAAACCCAGGTGGTCATACAGGAGTGCCATGAGTAACTGACCGGCGATCACCAGCGCAAACGTGTTGGCAGACCCCAGTCGCTGTACAGAGAAAATGATCACGGTTACAAAAAAAGCACCCAGTAAACCACCGGCGTATTTGTATACTTCTATCTGCTGTAACTGACCGATGGAAGGGGTTGCCTGTCGCGTGATGAGAATATAAGTGCCCAGGATAATGGTTCCTACGAGGAAAGAGATGAATGCGGCTATCCACTGGTTGTTGACTGCAATTTTTAATTGCGTATTGATGCCTGCCTGGGTTGTAATAGTAAAGCCCGCCATCAGGGGCAGTAGGTATACAAGGTATTTCATGCGGGAACAGGGTTACTTGTGTCGGGGTTGGTTATTTCGTGGTCTGCTTTTACCACCGTATTTTTTCTTTTTACCGTCGCCGGGATTATAGTTGGGGACGGGACCGAAGGATTCGGGGACCGTGCCTTTGGGTACCGGTTGTCCGAGCAGTCGTTCAATACCCGCCAGTTTATACTGCTCTTGTTCGCTTACGAGCGTAAACGCTGTTCCGGTGCTGGCGGCCCGGGCTGTACGGCCAATGCGGTGTACATAATCTTCTCCGTCGTGCGGCACATCGAAATTGATAACCAGATCAATGTCTTCAATATCAATACCTCGGCTCAGGATATCGGTTGCTACCAGTACCCGGAGTTTCCGGTTGCGGAAATCCTGTAATACCTGTTCGCGTACGGTTTGCTCCAGATCAGAATGAATTTCACCGGCCTGTATGCGTGCCCGTTTCAGTTCGGCTGTTAATTGTTTTACCTGCTGTTTGCTGGAACAGAATACAATGATATTCTGGTATTGGGGACTGGCCAGCATATCCTTGATGATGGGAATTTTCTGCGGCTCGTATACAATGAATGCTTTCTGGATGATTTGCTCCGGCGGCTTGGATATGGCGATATTGATCTCTACGGGATCCTGTAAGATCTTGCGTGCTAGGTCGCGCATTTTCGCGGGCATGGTGGCTGAAAAAAGGAGATTCTGGCGCTCTTTGGGCAGAAAGGAGATGATTTTCATGATATCATCATTGAAACCCATATCCAGCATACGGTCGGCTTCATCCAGTACCAGGTAGCGGAGTCCTTTCAGTTTTACATAACCCATGTTCAGGTGGGCAATCATGCGGCCGGGGGTACAAACAACAATATCCACGCCGCTGGTCAATGCTTTTTTCTCGGTGATAAAACTATCACCACTGCCACCACCATAAACGGCAATGGAGCTTACATCGGTGAAATAAGAAAGCCCTTCGAGGCTTTCAGATATTTGTATGGCCAGCTCCCGCGTGGGTACAATGACCATGGCATTGATATCGTTTTGCGCATGCTGTGTAGTGAGCAGGCGGTGGAGCAGGGGTAATAAAAAAGCGGCTGTTTTGCCGGTTCCGGTTTGTGCCGAGGCAATAATATCCTTGCCCTGCAGAATGGGCAGCATAACCTGTTGCTGTACGGGGGTGGCTGTTTCATAACCCATGGAATCAATACCATCCAGAATCCGTTGATCCAGCCCTAAATCTGTAAATTTCAAAATATCGCAGTGTTTCTTCGGGTAAAGATACGCGATAATTAGCGGCTCTTATAGTTTCTCGTAAAGGGCCCGCAATTTTTCACGCGTCATGATTGTTTCCCAATCCTTGCCCAATGCGTTCTCCCAGAGGGGTTTCATGCCCAGTGATACATTCATCATGGTATCAAATTGCTCATCAGTGAGCCCTTTACAGATACCGGTAGGGATTTCAATACCATTCTTTTCTACCATGTATTTGAATTCTTTCACCCCGGCAGGATAGTATTCTTCGAGGTGATTCATAACAATACAGTTGCCAATGCCATGTTTGGTGCCAAGCAAATAGCTGAGACCATAACTTACGGCATGGGCAACCCCCACCTGTGAATAAGCAATACTCATCCCCCCGGCATAGGAAGCCATCATGAGCTGGTCATCACTCTCATCATCCCAATGATCTTTTTCTACAAACACTTTCTGGCAGAGTTGTAGTGCTTTTTCACCATAACTCTTGCTGAATTCATTCAAAAAAGTGCCTTCCAGGCTTTCAATACAGTGGATATAGCAGTCCATACCAGTATAAAACCGCTGGTTTACAGGAGCGTCTTTGGTCAGTTCGGGGTCCAGTACAATCTGATCGAAAGGGGTAAAATCGCTGTTCATACCCAGTTTCCTTGTCGGGCCGGTTAGTACAGTTGTTCTGCTGACTTCTGCGCCGGTTCCGCTGAGGGTGGGAATGCCAACTTTGTAAACACCCGGAAATTTAACCAGGTCCCATCCCTGGTAATCTGCCGATGATCCGGGATTGCCCATCATGAGGGATACGGCTTTGGCCAGGTCCATGGTTGATCCGCCACCGATTCCAATAACCCCACTGATGGTGCCGAACTGTTCCTTTAAACGGGCAGCAATGGCATCAACCTGACTGGTTTTGGGTTCATAAGTCACATCTGCAAAAAGAATAGTGTCTTTTCCGCGCAAGGGGATGCGGCTGGCCAGGGCCTTGCCTTCAAAAAAATGATCGAGCAGGAATACCATGGGGGCATCGGCTTTTCGATGGGGTGCCAGGATCTCATCCAGCTGGTTAAAGCTACCCCTGCCAAATACCACATAACTCACCATTTTGAAATTGCGGAAACTCATCTGATTGCGTTTTAAAATGACCGGGTAAAGATACCAAGAATATTTTACTGCCTGCCGCCCTTTCCAATCCCTGTTTTGTTTCGGGGAGCCGAGACTGTATCTTAGGGCCCGATTTGCAAATGCATGCCCATAACAGGTAAATGCGTATATTAACGTAAAGAAAGTATCCGAGTTTTCATGAGGCCTTTTTATTTCGACTTTCCGGCAGCCGATTCTTTAACAGGGGTATTATTGGATACTACTGTGGGTCGTCAGTTTCTGGAACTGATGAGCCCCGATAATCTGATGCGCGGTGTTGAGATTATGGTGGCAATGATTGCAATAGTAGTGATCCTGATTTATGCCACCCTGTTCACCAAAAAAAACGCCTTTTTTTATACTTCCCGCATCCGCAACAATATAGAAGTATGGATCAGTCATATTATCCTGGAAGAATCACTGGAAGGATTGGTAATTCCCCGAAAATTCAGGAATCTGCTTAAAAACCCGGAAGCACGTCAGCTGGCCATTAATGAACTGGTAAACTGCAAGAAAAATTTCTCAGGAACTGTAGCCGAGAATATTGTGAAGCTTTACCTGGAACTGGGTTTAAGGGAAGACTCAGTACGCAAGATGAAAAATATCCGTCGCTGGTATTTGCAGGCGAAAGGGATTCAGGAATTATACCTGATGGATCAGCATGATATGCTGAAGCGTATTTATAAACATACCAACAGCCGGAACCCTTTTGTGCGCAGTGAGGCACAGACCGGGGTTATTTACCTGACGGGATTTGACGGACTGCGCTTCCTGGACGTGGTCTCTTATCCGATTTCACTCTGGCACCAGATTAAATTACTGGAGCAGTTAAAACTTTTCGGTAAAAAAGAAGACCTGTCCGACAGAATTCCCAACTGGCTTAAATCACCCAATGATACCGTAGTCATATTTGCTTTACAGCTGGCAGCTGAATACCAACAATTCTCCATCCGCGATCATGTGGCGGGTTGTATGGTGCATCCGAATAAAGAAGTACGTACGCAGGCTATTCGTACATTGGTACGGTTGGCAGATGAAAATACGCCGCGTTTGCTGGCCGGGTATTTCCATAAAGAACATTTCGATAACCAGGTGATTATCCTGGATGCATTTGCCGGTCTCGCTACCGATGAGCAGGAAGATTTTCTGGTGCGGTTGCTGGACGCTGCTGATAATATCATCCGGTTGAAAGCGGCCAAAGTACTGGTACAGAATTGTGCAAATGGCAGGGCTATACTGGAAAGAAGAAGCGAGCGAGATCCTGAACCCTTTGAAAGAATACTAAGACATATTAATTCCGATCGATGAACAGCAGTTTCTGGATAAACATATTATTTGATATGCTCACGTATGGAATATTCCTGTATTCCACGGTACTGCTGTTATCCTACCTGGCAATTGCTCTTTTCTCAATCGGCGAAACGCGCCGGTATATGCAAAAGAACAGTTTCACTGATTATCGCGTACTGGCATCATCGGTACATGCACCATCGGTTAGCATCCTCGCACCGGCGTATAATGAGGGAATGACCATTGTTGAAAATATCCGCTCTCTCCTGTCCATCTATTATGTGAACCTGGAAGTGATTGTAATCAATGATGGCAGTAAGGATGATTCCCTGCAAAAGATGATTCAGGCCTATGAACTGGAGCGGATTGACTACTTCGTAGATTATAAGATTCAGACCAAGGAAGTGCGTGGCGTATACAAAAGCAGGAACCCCGTTTATTCCAAACTGCTGGTAGTTGATAAAGTGAATGGCGGAAAGGCAGATGCACTGAATGTGGGGATCAATATTTCATCGAATAATTACCTGGTTTGTATTGATGTGGACTGTATTCTGGAACAGGATGCTTTGCTGAAAATGGTTAAACCATTTACCGAACAAACAGGAGAAAGAATTATTGCCACCGGTGGTGTGGTTCGTATTGCTAACTCCTGCATTATTGAAGATGGCCGATTGGTTAAGGTAAAACTGGCGGAAGAATACCTGCCCCGGATGCAGATCCTCGAATATATCCGTGCTTTTATACTGGGTAGAATGGCCTGGAGCCGACTGAATGGATTGATGCTGATTTCGGGTGCATTCGGTGCTTTTGATAAGGAGATTGCCATTAAGTGCGGTGGCTACGATCATAATACTGTGGGTGAAGACATGGAGCTGGTGGTAAGGATGCGCCGCTACATGGAAGAAAGAGATGAGCCTTATAAAGTAACCTATATACCCGATCCGCTTTGCTGGACAGAAGCACCATCCACATTTGATATCCTCGGCCGGCAAAGAAACCGGTGGACACGCGGCACGATTGAAACACTTCGCTTTCACAAAAAAATGTTCTTTAATCCTAAGTATGGATTATTGGGCATGCTCAGTTATCCGTACTGGTTCTTTTTCGAAATGTGCGCACCCGTAATTGAATTTTTTGGTTTTGTGTGTTTTTTCCTTTTTGCTGCTTTTGGTTTGCTGGACTGGGGATTCTTTTTCGCTTACCTGCTGTTCATTGTTTCTTTTGGTTATCTGTATTCTGCTTTCGCCATTTTTATGGAAGTGGTTACCTATAACCAGTATAAACGACGGGTGGATATTCTGATCCTGTTATTAACAGCTTTAACAGAACCTTTCTACTACCATCCTTTTGTGGTATGGAGCGCGATCAAAGGGTATATTGATTATATCCGTAAGAAGAAAAGCTGGGGAGAAATGACGCGACAGGGTTTTGCCAAGAAGACCGCTGATGCGCCGGTGCCAATCGAACCAGTTGTAGTAGTGGAAGTGGTAAAACCGGTTGTTCCGGAACCGATTATTGCTGAACCGGAAACACAGGGCTTTTACAAAAGACGGATTGCACCTGTACTGCAACAGATTCCAGGAGGACTATTTGAATCCTTCCGGTATTATATAGGCCATGTGCTGGTATTCTTTTTACTGATTCTACTGGCCAGGGCTATTGAAGTGGGTATGGATTATTTCCGCCATGGCCGCCCTGAGTTTTGGGATCAGACACTGGTTATTGCATTGGCCAAAGACAGTGCATTTGTTGCAAAGCTGGCGGTTTGGGGTTTTCTGCCATTCACGGCTTTCTTCGCAATCCGCAGAAAACTGGCACATGTATTTTTTATTGTTCTCGGGGCTTTATTATTGCTCATTCAAATCGGGCTCTCGCAATACTTTATAGCCACACTGGTACCGCTGGGAGCCGATCTCTGGAGTTATTCATGGGCAGATATTGTGCAAACCGTGGGTGCGGCTGGTGGTGTTAATCTGGTGACCATTGCTTTATTACTTGGCTGGATTTTGCTGGTAGCTTTTTGTTTATCGCTTATACCACGCAAGCTGGTTCCCAATGATGGGATCGCTGTATTTTTTATTCTGGTATTGTCTACTGCAGCTATCCGTAATGTGACGAAGATCACCGATAAAATGTCACCTGGTCCGGAATACAGCAATAATCTGGCGCTGAATAAATCGTATTATTTCTTACAAGCCAGCTGGCTGCATTTCTTCCCAGGGGAGCAGGAGTATGATATTTACCAGAATAATTTTGATGCAGGTACTACTGCCATAGCCGAATATCCCTTCCTGCGTTCAGCCGATAGCAGTGCAGATGTGCTTTCACCCTTCTTACAAAAAGATTCGGTCAAGCCAAATATTGTTATTCTACTCGTGGAAGGACTGGGCCGTGCATTCACAAATGAAGGGGCATACCTGGGTAATTTTACTCCGTTTCTGGATTCTTTGTCAAAACAAAGCCTGTACTGGCCGAATTTCCTGAGCAGTGGCGGCCGAACCTTTGCTGTACTGCCCTCCGTTCTCGGTTCACTGCCCTATGGGAAAGAAGGGTTTGATGCCCTGGGTGAACAAATGCCGGCTCATTTCTCGTTGGTAAACCTGCTGAAATACCATGGCTATCATACTTCATTTTATTATGGTGGTGAATCGAAGTTTGATAATATGGATCTTTTTATGCGCAAGAATGGTATTGATGAACTGAATGATGAATCTACTTTCCCCGCGGGGTATACTAAACTGCCTTTATCAGATGGATTTACCTGGGGATATAGCGATAAGGAATTATTCCGGCGGTTTTTTGATAATCAGAAAAAAGCGGCTCTTAACCAGCCCCAGCTGCAGGTTTTCTTAACGGTTGCCACACACAGCCCATTCCTGGTGAATGATGAAGATTTTTACCTGAATAAATTTGAAAGAAGGATGTCTGCCCTGGGTTTTGATGCAGCGAAAAAACAGTCGTACCGCAATTATGCCAAACAGTACGCCAGTATTCTCTATGCAGACGATGCTTTGCAGCAATTTTTTGCGCAATACCGCAATCGTCCGGAATTTAAAAACACGGTGTTCCTCATTACCGGCGACCACCGTATGCCGGAGATTCCCATGAGCACAAAGCTCGATCGCTATCATGTGCCCCTTTTGATATATTCTCCTTTATTGAACCGGAGGCAGCAGTTTAATTCCATTTCAACCCATTTGGATATTGCACCCACCATCACTGCCTGGTTGCAACGTCAGTATGGGATGAATATGCCGGCTCAGGTAGCCTGGATTGGTACTGGTATTGATACCGCACAAGGATTCAGAAATATCCATGGGTATGCGCTCAAGCAAACCAAACCTGATCTGATAGATTTTGTGATGGGTGATTATATGTTGAGTGGTAATAGTCTTTATAAAATTAGTCCTAATATGGATTTGGAACCGTTGGAAGACATGTCTGCCACGAACCGTTTACAGCAGGCATTTGACCTGTTCAAACAAAAAAATACCCGTTTTGTCAGAGACCTGAAAGTAGTGCCCGATAGTTTATTGCAAAAGTATAAGCGTTAACGGCTATTACTGTTTTTTGCTTCGCTCGTATTCATCGTTCAATATTCTGGTGAGTAGCGGACGGTATAATTTCCAGAAGAAACTTTTTCGTTCAAAGGGCTCCCGCTCTGTATACATCATCCATTTAAAAAATGAAATCCCCTTCAGGTATGAGGAAGTCAGGCTAACGGGATTGTCGCAGAAATCTGCTGAAAAATAATAAAAACGGTAATCGTTCTGATTGGTATGGGCCGTAATGGCCGGGAAGCTTTCCGGTATGCCATGCACTGCCAGTATTTTCTTTCCTAATTCATTGGTTTGGATCTTAAAATTGGCCAGTATCTGATTCGTTTGTGTATCTGTGGTGATTATATCGAACCAAAAAGAATATTTAATGCTGTCTGGTATGCCGTAATAGGATTTTGCTTCCGGTGTACTGTAAATATGTGGTAATGGTCGTTGGAGATGTGTATTTTCTTCGAGGATAACGATATTGTCATTTCCCGAATTAATGAAAGCAATCCCTCCTTTGGAAAATGGCCAGTAATTACCATTGTTTTTCATATAGCCTTTAATCAACCATGCTGGTAATTCTTTATTCACGGCGGTATCGAATGACTCAAAGTAACGGCCAATCCATCCTGTCCACTGGAGTCCGAACATATTTTCAAATTCATGACGGATAGCTGGTTCAGTAGGTGAGCCGATGGCATTGAATTCGGCGATGATGAGTCTTTTTCGTTCACGCATTGCCTGCAGGAAAAGAATATCCTGCTTACTCATGCCACCATAGATCAATCCTGACCGATCGTATACTCTTCCCTTTTTGTACCATTCATTTTTGAAAACGCCATAGGCGTCGGTAATATAAGTGGCTTCAGCTTCCTGTGCGAGACGTATGAGCTGGATGGAATCGAACTGCTCCAGTCCCTTCAACCGGTATTTTTCATTATCCATCGGAAAAAAGCCAAAATAGTCGGTATCCGGATCGTAGAGACTGGTATTATTCTTGGTAAATTTTTCCTGATTCAGCACCCAGTGCAGGGAGATATGTTCCTGTCCGGGATATTGAACAACTGTTTTATCGACGATGGCAATGGTTAGCTTACGTGTTGGTGTGAAATACCACCAGATCAGCATCCAGAAGGGAAGCAGAAAAATGGCTAATAACAGCCATGCCCGCCAGGACATTCGGTTTGTTTTTTTTAGAACCGGTGTAGCCATCCTATACTGAATTGGTATTGATTGCCTTTGGTATTGGGCAGGTATTCTTGGTTGAACCAACTGCCATCAATGGTCAGTACGTTTGTTTTGGCAACGGTTTTCCGGAAGGAAAGTCCTGCTTTATAAGAGATCAGTCGAACTTTACTATCAATCTGTATGGCATTGTAACGATCGTCCGGAGAAATGCCATAACCCAGATTAGCTCCGAACATATCATCGGCGCCGCCGAAGTAATACCGGGCTGATAAATTATACGATGCCGATACGGTATTCGTGAATGTGCTGGGTGTTATATATGTTCTGGCACCGAAAAGCCAGCTTTTATAATACTTGCCCAGGTAAGCGGTATATACCCAGGTGGGATCTCCGGAGAATTTCAGGTAACGGAAGCCCAGTTCTGCTTCATAGCTTTTGGGTAGATTGGCATACAGGGAGAAACCGCCACGATAATGGGGGAAAACGCCCACATTATCCGAATAGCCAAAGCCGGCATAGCTGTAAAAGGTTTTAGAAATGCGCGGGTAGGCTTCCAGTTCAAACTGATAACCGTTGGAAGCAAAGCGATTGGCATAATTAAAACGGCCGATGATGGTACCAATACCGGTGGTGCGACCATAGTCGACGCTCACCAGGTGCCAGGCATTGGCAAACTGTTTATCGAAGCTCACGTAATCATAACTGACACCTATGCGGTTCTTGATCGCATTTTCACGAATGCGGCCCGATAATGCCCGGGCTTCTGTATTGTTTTTGTTGATGCTTAATACCTGCTGGATAGCATTATCTGCATCCTTAAAATTGCGCTGGGCATTGAGTATTTTGGCTTTCCTGATCAGTAGTTCTTCCGACCGGGCATTGGAGCGCAGGCCTTCTTCAGTGATACTGAGTGCTTCTTTGTACTGATCATTCCAATACAGCATATCAGCAAAAGCTACGCAGGCGTCGGCATAGCCGGGTTTTCTGCGCAAAGCTTCTTCAAAGCAGATGCGGGCGCTGTCATAATTTTTATTCCAGGCATAAATCCTGCCCAGGAAAACGCGGAGGTCTGTATAGTCCGGACTCTTTTCAAGGCCCTTGTAGAGGTATATTTTAGCCAGATCATAGTTATTCTGGTCGAATGCCGCTTTGCGTGCTGCCTGGAAAAGGCCGTCAGCACTACTCGTATCTGTTTGTGCCTGCAGGGTAATGCCGGTAAAAAACAGTGCGCTTAGTACGAGGAGGGAATACTTGGCTGTACGCATACAACATATTTTTTGGAATCCGCATCACCGACCTGAACGGGCTATCAGGCGTTTCACGCGGATGGACAATTCATTTAAGCTAAAAGGCTTGGTGATATAATCATCTGCCCCCAATTCAAAAGCCTCCATCACCACTTTTTCCTGCTCCATGGCAGAGAGTATGATGATGGGAATAGATTTGCCTTCCTTTTTTTTCAGCAAGGCTGTAATTTCCAGTCCGGATGCATAAGGCATCATAATATCTGAAATAACAAGATCGGGATTTAACTCGTCAATTTTCGCCAGCGCTTCCCTGCCATCCTGTGTGGTAATTACATCATAACCATCTTTCTTTAGTTTTAGTTCGATGGTCTTTAACAACATGGGTTCGTCTTCAGCTACAAGTATCTTGGGCATTGGGGGAATATTGGTGGTTAAAATTAGGCCATTTGTACTGGATTATCTCTCTTTTGTGATACGAGTTTTTTCCTGAATCAACTGTTGCTCCATGATGGCAAATAATCGAACCACTTGTTCTACGTCGGCAGGTATTCCTGCTGTATTCTTTCCCTCTTTTGCTTCGGATTCAATTTTGCCCAGCAATTCTGATATACGGGAAGCCTGCAGCATTAATAATGCACCCTTTAATTTATGTGCCAATTGGAAAAGCGCAGGCCAGTTTTGGCTGGCAGCCAGTCCGGATAATTCCTGAACTTGTAAGGGGGTGTTTTCCAGGAATAGGTTCAGTACATCCAGTAAAGAATCCCGGTCATCCAGTCCTTCCAGCAAACTCAGGTCAAACAGTTGTTCCTGAGTCATATCCCCATCACTGTTTATATGACTGTCCTGATCGGCCGATAAAAGCCGGATCAAACGTTTGTATAAATCATCAAAGTCAAAGGGCTTGAGCATGAAATCATTCATACCCACTTCTACACTTCGCTCCTGATCGCCTTTTAGGGCAGTTGCGGTCATGGCAATAACAGGTGTACGCAGTTTCAGCACCTGCCGCAGGTATTCGGTGGCTTCATAACCATCCATCACCGGCATTTGGATATCCATAATGATCAGGTCATAGATATTACCCTTTTCCTCCAGCAATTCAATGGCAGCGCGGCCATTTCCGGCAATATCCACTTCACCGCCTACTTTCTTCAATACATAACTAACGAGTTTCTGGTTCACTTCATTGTCTTCTGCCACCAGGAATCGTTTGCCGCGTAACAGATCTGATCCCTTATTGCTGTTCTCGGGAGTAATGATCTCACATTCATAGGGCAGTATGAAGGTAAATATCGACCCTTCACCAAACTTGCTTCTGGCTTCAATGCTTCCGTGCTGCAGATCAATCAATCCCTTACAGATGGCCAATCCCAGACCGGCACCGCCATAATTACGGGCAATATCCGGACCAGCCTGTGTAAAGGCGTCGAAAATGGTATTCATTTTTTCTTCAGGAATACCAATGCCGGTATCGCTTACCTGGAAACTGATGGATACCTGTGTATCGGTACGGCTTACCAGACTAATGCGCAGTGATACCTGTCCGCTTACCGTAAACTTCACCGCATTTCCGATGATGTTGATCAATACCTGGTTCAGCCGGTAGGGATCGCCGATCAGTGTTGCCGGCACATCGGAGTCTACCTGTATATCGAGACTGAGTTCTTTCTGGGCAATCTCATGATCAAACTGCAGCCTGATATGATTGAGTATTTCTTGTAACTGGAAGCGGGTTTTATCGATGGTTAACCGGCCTGCTTTTATTTTGGAGAAATCCAGGATATCGTTTACGATTACCAGCAGGTTATTGACAGACCGGCGGATCATAACGGCAAATTCTTTTTGCTGATCATCGAGCGCAGTTTGCAGCAGCAGGTTGGTCATCCCCTGAATGCCATTCATGGGGGTACGGATTTCATGGCTCATATTGGCCAGGAACTGTTCCTGCATGCGCTTGGATTCTTCGGCATTTTTGCGGGCTTCGATCAGTTTTTGCTGGTAAAGCACCCGGTCGGTGATATCGGTTGCAATACCGCTAACACCAAATATTTTTCTTTTGTGATCAATCAACGGGAATTTGATGACGAGCAGGTTTTTACGTCCTTCGGGTCCGTAAATCCATACTTCAGATTCTACAGGTTTGCGTGTACTGATTACCTCATCATCGGTTCTTTTAAACTGATCGGCCGCTTCTTTTTCACTGAACTCATAATCTGTTTTGTTGATTACCATTTCATCGGTAACCCCCAACAGTTCTTTAAACCTGCGGTTTACCATCAGGTAACGCCCATCCAGGTTTTTAATAAAAATGGGTGATGTGGTATTTTCCAGTATGGCTTCGAGGCGGTATTGGTTTTCGCGGCGTTTGAGTTCCGATTCTTTCAGCTCCAACTCTATTTTTTTCTTTTCCGTTATGTCTTTCACCATGCACTGGTAACCATTAACCCGGTCGTCGATCAGAATCAACTGGGCCGTTTGCTCTACCCATTTCTGTTGTCCGCTTTTGGTGCGGGTAATGAATTCCAGTACAGTAGAAGGAATACGCTGCTGAAACTGTGCGGTATAATGATTGAATACCTGCTGCAACCAGGAGGGGTGCACCAGGAAAGAAAAATCCTTACCCAGCAACTCTTCAACCGTATAGCCGGTTAAGTCACTAACCTGCTGGTTGGCGAAAGTAATGGTACCATTGATATCAGTGGTATACATCACCACACTGGTATTTTCAATGATCTGGCGGTAGCGGGCATCACTGGTATTGACTTCCGCCTCTGCTTTTTTGCGTAAACGAAAATCACGGTTAAGCTGTACCAGCAGCCACAAGATCACCAAAAAAGCAAAGAGGCCGGCTGCTATCGAAATGCTGTTGCCAACAAAAAAGCTTTCTTCATTTTCCTTTGTTCTTTGCAAGAGGCCTTTTTCCCCTTCACTATACATACTATCCAGTATCTGGCGGATATTCCGTGACTGCACCGGGGCTTTGCCATCAAAAGACATGCGTTCCCGAACCAGGTTATCATTGGCCAGTCCGAGTGCAATCTGTTGCTGGAAAACTTCTTTCTCTGCCACCAGTTTTTTGACCTGCTGCATGTCTTTTTCGGGGAAAAAAACATTGCCCCGGATAGCAGTATCGATGAGGTTAATATTCTCACGGATAATCTGGTGCAGCCGGAAAATTTCACTGTTCCAGCTGGTGTCGCCGGATATAAAACGGCTTCTGGTAACCGATTCGGCCTGGGCTACATGGGTTTTAAGTTCCCCGATTTTTTTGATCAGGAAGTAGGTGTGGTCCAGCCAATAACGGGTTTTTTCCTGTGTTTTTTGCTGTTGATACATTAATGTTCCAAAAGCAACAGTGGCAATAACGGAAAACAGAAAAAGCCAGCGGATCCTGCCCTGCATTTTCGGGGTCTTACTCAATGGCGCAGTACTCATGCATTTAGTTATGGGTGAAACCGGGGTATCGTAAAGATAGGGTATGATTGTCGAAGCAAGGAAGGATTTGGATGAAAATTCGCTTAAGCCGGGAGCGATTAGAACCCGCCGTTGGTCCGGATGGATTTTGAACTGTATTTTTAAGACATCACAACCTTACTTATGGAGTTTTTAGCATTACGCCCTGTTATCTGGACCGAACAACTGGATGAGACCCTGAAATTTTATACAGAAATCCTCGGTTTCAGCTGTGATGAGCGGAATAATGATTGGGGATGGGCTTCCCTGCACCGCGATACAACCGGTATTATGCTGTCTAAACCCAATGCACATACGGCTTTTACGGCCCCGGTTTTTACCGGATCGTTCTATTTTACCGTGAACGAAATATGGCCGCTCTGGGAACAGGTTCAAAACAAAGTCCGGGTTTGTTATGCGCCCGAGCGATTTGACTGGGGTATGTACGAGTTTGGTATTTATGATAACAATGGTTACCTGTTGCAATTTGGACAGGAAATAGACGAGATTCATTAAACAAAGCGATTTGGTGAAGCTTTCGTTATAAAACAGCCCCCCGTGATTATGGCCCTTTTTTTGTTGTAAATTCACCCTAAAAGAGATTGTATGCAACCGGTTATGCGATGTATAATACTTTGTCTGGGAATAATGGTGCAGGCTTTGTCGGTACAAGCCCAGGAAAAGAATACAACCTGGTCTGAGGAAGAATTGCAGGAGCTTTTTGGTTACTGTGGTAAACCCGCTTTGATACAGGAACTGAAAATATCGGCGGAAACAGCTGATAAGATCGGGCAATTGTTTCAGTGGTCGCGGTACCAGTTGCAAAAAATAGCAGCCAATACCAATGATACTTTTGCTACCGCAGGAGAGGTAGAAGAAGCTTTCCTGAAAAAATGTAAAGCCTTTTCCCTCTCGGGAGACCAGCTGAAAGCCCTTTCGGCGATCCGAGCGCAGGCAGGTAGTGTGGATGCCTGTCCGCTGGCAGCACTGTATCACAAACCGGCTTACGACACCATCCCCCAGCCCCGCATGATTCAACTGGTGAAAACCAAATTCCGCAAAACACTGATGGATCAGCTGGAAGTGAACGGTAAACAGGCCGATATGATCATTGAAGCAGAAGTATGGGAGCAGAAAGAATCGCAAAGTATTGCTCAACTCGCTGCCAATGATTTTAACCGGGTACGTAAAACCGTTCAATTGCATCGCGATAAGGACCGGAAATATGCTTTCATCGGATTAACCGATGTGCAAAAACAACGTGCGATCGCTTTTTTCCGCGAGAAACTGTAGTGTTTAGCGCTTCCCTTCCCATTCCTGGTAAAACTGTTCGAGGAACTGCTCCATAAACAGGTGTCGCTGTATGGCCATTTGTTTTCCGGTTTCGGTGTGCATACGGTCTTTCAGCAGCAATAGCTTTTCGTAAAAATGGTTGATGGTGGGAGCCGTGTTTTTCTTGTAATCTTCCCGGCTCATCTGTAAATCGGGTTGGATGGCGGGATCATAAATTTCCCTGTTTTTAAATCCGCCATAATGAAAAGCACGGGCGATCCCCAATGCGCCAATAGCATCCAGCCTGTCGGCATCCCTTACCACTGCGAGTTCGGGTGAAAAAAATGTATCGGCCTGATTCCCTCCCTTAAAAGAAATATGGGCTACAATATTAACCACATGTTCACGGATATCCGCTGGCACATGCTGTTGTAGCAGCCATTCATTGGCCATACGCGGACCAATGGTTTCATCGCCATTGTGGAATTTGGAGTCGGCAATATCATGTAACAAGGCCGCCAGCTCTACCACCAGTAAATTCACCTGTTCGCCGAGGGCAATGGTTCGGGCGGTTTTCCAGACCCGCTCGATGTGAAACCAATTGTGACCACTGTCGTTGGCCGACATAGATTGCTTAACAAACCCAACGGTTTGCTCAATAAGTGTTGTTGACATAGTTATTTTACCAGATATTCTGCCCGCAAGGTAATGGATGCTGTCTTTTGTCGGGATGCAGTGTTAAAAGATCCGCCATAGGAATATTCTTCATTATTATTTTTACCCGTAATCTGGAATACGCCCATGGTAGCTTTTTTGAGCTTGGATAAACCGGCATCAGAGCTTTTGGCAATGGTGGTGGCCCGCAAATAGGCATCTTCCGAAGCTTTGGCGAGTAAATCAATTTTTAGTTCGTTCAGTTTACTGTAATAATAATTGGGCTGCCCGGAATTGAATTCAATCCCTTTTTGCAGTAATTCGGTTACCTCCCTCGATACCGATTCTACCAGAGGTATATTCCTGGAGTCAACCGTTACATCTCCGGTAAGCGTATATCCTTTGAAGCGGGTGTCTATGATCTGGCCACTGGTATTATAAGTATTCTGGAAATTCTTTTCCACATTAACCGATCCGAAAACAAAACTGCTGTCGGGTATGCCTTTTGATTTCAGGTACTGACGTATTTCCTGTTCATCTGCTTTAATGCTGGCATAAACCTGCCGCAGATCGGTACCGGTTCTGTTATAACTGCCCCGCCAGACAACCTGATCACTGCTGAAATCGGTTTCTGCCAGGCCCGTTACCACAATGGTTTCCGTGCTGTGGAACTTGTACTGGTAAGCATTGGCAATAAGGTATACACCTGTAATAAAGGCGATGGCAATGATGATGTATTGCAGGTAAGGTTTCATGGATGATATTATTTTTCGAACTGTGATCTTTTGGTCCAGCATTCATCAAGCACACCACCGGTTGATTTCTCTCCTTTGTGCCGCCAGTCGTCATTCACAACTGCATATTCAAACTGCAAACTTTTACCAACGCTTTCGGCTGTTTTGGTGAAGTAGTGGATGTTTTCGGTATAGATGCCATTGGCTGTGGTGTAAGTGCCTCCGCCGGTAGCAATGAATGATTTGGTAACTACATTGTAGGCTATCCACTGAAAATATTTACCGGATAATACTTTCATGGTGCGGCGCGGATAAAAGGGGTTCGCTCTTTTGGATACTTTATCTTGTACATAATTGCCACTGATGATCCAGGTACCTACCAGGGCACCTGGTGTGCCATCATCCAATCTTTTACAGATCATGTTGGCCCCAATAATATGCAGCTGCTGGTTGTTAATGGCAATCACTTCGGTTTCTTCCTTGCCTACTTTGGTAGAATCTTCGGAATTCCATTCGCATTGAACGATTAGCTTGTCCTTGTCTAAACGCCAGGTACCGCCACTGCTGTATCTAAACTGTTTTTTGTTTTTATTGAAAACAGCGGCACTGATGACATTGTCACTGAAAATGATAACCGTTTCATTGCCGGCATCATCAGTAAAACCCCAGGCACCCATGATTTCTTTGGACAAATCGGGAGCAGGTTTGAATGCATAGAGCAGGCTCAGCAAGCATAAACCCAGCGCAGTGGTCATGAGGAGGATTGTTTTTTTCATGGGCAGGCTTTGCTTAAATATAAAAAAAACCGGGGGAATTTCCCCCGGTAAACTTAATACAACGAAACATCAAGATTAATAAGTTATGGTAATGCCGGCCCCATAGCCCATATCGCTGTCGTAATGTGTTGAGAGTGACAGGTATTTGGTAGCTATATAGCGTAGCCCGGTCATATACTCTTTGTCGGTATTCCAGAAAAAATTCAACCTGAGCCTGCTGCTGACCGGGATATCTTCCCGTCCAATTTGGAGGCGGACCTGTCCATCTGTATCAATCCGAGCATCAGCTTTTAACAGCATGGGGAGGGTATACTGAACACCCAGACAAAGCGCGCTGCGTTTGTCTTTGGTATTGGCTTGTCCAAACAGGTTTTTTTCGTTGCCATGTCCGGGTCTGTACCTGAAATCCCAACCGATATAGGGCATGAGGAATTGTTGACGTCCGATAAACCGACCCAGGTGTGCTTCGGTTTCATAACCCCTTTCCTGGGTATAACCGGCGCGCCATTCAGCCTGTAATAGATAGCGGGTATTGGCCAGTCTGATCTCACCGTCGGAGCTGTTGCTTTCCAGACCGATATCGGCACCGAAATAAAAGCGGCGGTCGTCTCTGTATACCCGCCTGATGGCTTTTTTCGGATCGGGTATCTGCGGGTTGGGTTCACTGTTTTCATAGCTGAAAATTTTTCCCATACCAGCCATCATATGATAGAGGATATGACAATGAAAATACCAGTCGCCCGATTTTTCCGATGCATGGAATTCAAGGGTATCGGTTTCCATGGGCATGATATCCAGTACGGTTTTCATAGGCGCATAATCGCCCTGCCCGTTCAGTACCCGGAAGAAATGACCATGCAGGTGCATGGGGTGTCGCATCATGGAGTTATTGGTGAGAATGATGCGTATGTTTTCGCCCCGACGGATTAATATTTTATCACTTTCCGAAATGGTCTTGTTATCCATGGTCCATACATACCTGCTCATATTCCCGGTGAGTTCAAAACGCAGTTCACGAACGGGGCCGGCGGGTAGTGTGGTTTTTTCCGGTGCGCTCAGCATGGCATAATTCAGTGTGGTAATCTGTTGTCCGCTGTCGGCTATTTCAGGATACATCACCGTGTTCATGTCCATCTGCTGCAAGCTCATATTCATGCCCATATCGGTCATTTTACCACTGCCGGTTGTCATGTCGTTCATCATTTTCATCCCGGCGAAATATTTGAGCCTGCCCGGAACGGTTGCCGGATACGCAGGGCCCTTACCCAGCCAGAATGAAGTATGGTTGGTTCTGTCTTCGGAGGTGGCCAGCAGTTCATATCGTCCATGGCCGGGTAACACCAGTTTTACATCATAGGTTTCAGAAACACCTACAATAAAGCGATCTACGACTACGGGTGTTACATCCTTACCATCGGATGCCACCACCATCATTTTACCGCCGGAAAACTGAATCCAGAAATAGGTGGAAGCACTCCCATTGATGATGCGCAGGCGGATCGTATCACCGGGCTGGTATTTGGATGCATGGCCGGAATCAACTGGGTGTCCATTGGTGAGTAGTTTATCGTAATACACATCGCTAACATCCATGGCCAGCATGCGCTTCCATTCGTTTTTCAGCTTAATACCCAGCTTGCCTTCCCGGATGGCCTGTGTATAATCCTGGGTTGCCTTTTTTCGAATGCCATACCAATCGGTGGCAAAATGCAGGGATCTTTCCACCTGGTGCGGGTTTTCGTCGGTCCAGTCGCTCAGCAATAAAGTCTCTGTTTTTTCTTTTGTACCACCCACCGGATGTATAATCAGTGCGCCATACATACCGGATTGCTCCTGTAGCATGGTGTGGGAATGATACCAGTAAGTACCGTTTTGTACGAGTCTGAAACGAAAGATATGTGTTGTATGTCCTTTAATAGGAGCTGTAGTGAGATAAGGAACGCCATCCTGGTCATTCGGAACAATGAGCCCATGCCAGTGAATGGATGTTTCCATGTGCATGAGGTTGTGTACATAAATCACGGCAGAGTCTCCTTCGGTAAAATCAAGCTGCGGTGCGGGAATGGTTCCATTGATGGCAATGGCAGGACGTATTTTCCCCGTGTAATTAACGGTGGTATCGGTAATATACAAATGGTAGATAACCTTACCCGGCATATGGGTTACAAAAGGCTCACGTATCTGTTGAGTACTGCTGACCGTATTGTGCATCATCTGGGCAGGCAAGCGACCGGTAACCAGCAAGAGCAGGCTCCAGCATAAAACTTGTTTGGTGAAACGGAGATGGCTACGCATGACTACTGATTTATTGTAAAGTTTCTTTTATGCTGCCGCAACTGAGCATGGCATTACCATAATAAGGGTTGCGGATAGCCGATTCCAGGCTGATCCAGTATGACTTTTTCATGGGGCAATAGTCGATATACAGCGGCTTATCACTCAACTGAACCGCTTTGGCCAGTGTGATGAAGTTGAGGGAAAGAGCACTAAAAGATTCTCTTTGCTGGGCCAGGTCTTTGGCTCCGGTAATGGAAGCAGCCTGTTGTATAAGGCTGTTTTTCAGCGACTGAAACTGTTTCCATCCGGCGGGTGAAAGGTCTTTTTCGGTGAGGGCTGCAAGGGCTTCTTTAAAAGCTGCAGCTTGTTTAACCGCAGCGGGCTGTGCACCGGCTACCAGTTCATTTTTAAGACCGATATAACTGCTGAGCAGGTTGCCAACAGCGGCAGGCTGGTTAGCCTGGGTATCTGTTTTGTGTACGCCCAGGGATAATAACAGGGAAAGCAGTAAGGATTTCATATGTTAGGGTTTTGTGGTGTATTGATGATAAACCGAAAGCCACCAGTTTAACTGATGGCTTCTGCGGTATAACCAGCTTCCTGCACGGCTTTGATCACGTCTTCACGCTTCACGGTGTGCTGACTGGTTATGGTAAGAATTTTTGAAGGATTCTGTACATCAACATTCCAGTTGCCATTGCCTACGGCTTTATCTAAGAATGGGGTACTCTTGGCTATACATCCGGAACATTTAATGTTTGTCTTGAACTGAAGATTTTCCATGTTGCTTTGTTTAGGATACAAAGCTACCCTGGGTTGCTGCTCTTGCTGTTACATC
>JAACZQ010000011.1 GCA_009996675.1 Chitinophagaceae bacterium | reverse complement strand
GATCGTGCTATTTGATGATCGAGGGAATAGCGTCCGCCACCCTGGAAGAAGGAAATCAGGGCCAGGGCAATGATGGCCAGGTGGTACTCATAGCCCTCCCCGTTTAAGGTGCCGCCCCAATCCATGAAAAAACCATTGCTGCCATGAACCGTAATAATGGTACCCAGCATGAGGGCGATTACCATTAAGGCCCAGAAACGGGTTGCGAGTCCGGCTATCAGCAGCAGGGCGCCCAGGGATTCGATGACAATAATAAAAGCGCCCAGTATCCAGGGCAGATGAATAACACCGGTAAAATAACCCATGGTTCCGGTAAAGCCATAACCGCCAAATAACCCCAGGGTTTTTTGCAGTCCGTGCGGCAGCAACAGCAAGCCCAGCACCAGTCGTACAAAAAAACCGGTAAGCTGGTGGTCTGTTGCAAAAATTTTCTTTTTCATTTTGTGTTGTTTAGTACACAAAATTGAAGCAGGTTTTTTGCTTGTTGCTTAACCTTGATTAAGAAATTACCTGCCCGCCATTTTTCTTCTGAGTTTGCTGAGAAACTCGGGTGTAATA